>NZ_WQGG01000009.1:0-220748 GCF_013034565.1 Ruegeria sp. HKCCA5491 | reverse complement strand
GTGACGATAACGGCGACGGAAACGGCGGCGACAATGGCGACGGCGACGACAACGGTGACGGAAACGGCGGCGACAATGGCGACGGCGACGACAACGGAAATGGAAACGGCGGCACAAACCGCTCTGGCCATAACGACGGTACTAATCCCGGCGGCCAAACCAACAACCCGAATGGCTCCGATAACCCAGGTGGCGGTAACGGTGGAAGCAATAATGGCGGCAACACCAACGGGCGCGGCAACGGCGGAAACAACAACGTCGATATTTTCGGCGGAAACGGCCAGGGCGGAAGCAACGGAAACGGTGGCGGAGGCAACTCGCGCGGACCGGGCCGTGGTGGTATTTTCGACTGATACAATTTCGGTCGGGCCGGAGATACCTGCCTATAACTCAATCCAAAAGGGCGGCCCTACGGGCGCCCTTTTATTTTTCTCTCTACTCCAATCAAATTCGAGTTCCAGATTGGGTCTAGCTTTTTCTGTAGACACCAACCCAATTACTGGGCTGTCTTGGGTCCTGCATCCTAAGAAAGAGGTAACGCGTTGAAGACCAATGTTTTATCCGGTTGGTCAGATTGTCCAGGATCAGATCCCCGCCCGCAGAGCGATACACCAAAACAGCATGTGCCCGCCGCCGAGTATCCAATACGGTCGCGATCAAAAGTTTGCTTGGATCAATGCCTGCCCGGATCAAATCCCGCTTCTTGAGTAGTGCAAAGTCTTCACAATCACCCCCGCGCGAGGTGGGCAGCGCCCATCGCTCGACGGTTCTGTACTGCGACTGGTCCGTGACTTCTCGGGTGGTTGCGTTGACTTGGCGATTAACCCTGTGGACGATCTGCATTTCCTGCTGGGTCGACAAGGAAAGCGACGCCTTACTTGAACACGCCCATGAATATTGTCTGCACAACTGGCGCGCACCCGACGGAGGGGGCGACGCAGCCACCGCGCGGATAAAGCTTCCTTCGCTTGCCTGAACATTCGAGCCACCAAACATGGCGGCGCATGCCAAAGCAGATATTCCAATGGCCCGCCCTAGCGACAGGGCCGACCTCTTAACAATTGCTCTGTTTTCAATCCCAACAGAATCCATGCCTGTCCCTCGATCCTTGTGTCTCCAAGCGATTGCAAACAGACCGGACCGTATCCCCAGTTCGGAAACTATCGGTAAACGGAACCGCCTGCGCAATCTGACGTGACCGTGCGAAGGAAAAGAGGCGGAATTTCGTGACTCAATTTGACCATTTGGAGCAAGAATTGCGTTGAGTCAGCCACAATTATGGCACGCAGGGCGCGAGTTGCGTTCAGAAACCTGACGCAACTCATTGTAAACAGTAAAATATTAGAATGACATTGTGAGATCGGCGAAGGCCACAATTGGGATTTTGCGCGTTGGCTGAAATCCGCGCAATAAACACAGCCGCCGGGTTTGTTGTTACCCGGCGACCGAAAATACTGATTCTACTCGGTGATTTCCACGACCACGAGTTCACGCTCACTTGCGCCGCGCGCGTGGTCCAGGGCTTCTTGATACTCGGGCGAGTTATAGCATTCGACCGCAGCTTCTACGGACGGAAACCGGGCAACCACGTTGCGCGGCCGTTCTTTGCCTTCAAGCTGCACATATCGCGCGGCGCGCGCGATAAATTCTCCGCCGTGCTTGGCTATCGCTGGTCCAGCAAGCTCGGCGTATTTTCCATAAGCCTCGGTGTCCGTCACCGTGACATGTGCGATCCAAAGTGCGGGCATCCTACCCCTCCAGTACCTGTTCCGCGGCTTTGATCGCCGCATCAGAATTCGAAGCATCCTTGCCGCCACCCTGCGCCATGTCAGGGCGGCCACCACCGCCCTTACCGCCCAGTTCCGCGACAGCGGCGCGAACCAGATCGACCGCCGAAACTTTTTCGGTCAGGTCCTGCGTTACACCAGCCGCGACAGCCGCCTTGCCGCCTGCATCCGCAATCAGCAAAACAGCCCCCGATCCCAGACGGCTTTTGTGTTCGTCGATCAATGCAGGCAGGTCCTTGCCGGACACACCAGTTAGCGCCTGCGCCAGGAAAGGCACGCCGTTCACGTCTTTTGCTTCAGCGCCACCCTGACCTGAGCCCCCGGCCATCGCCAAATCGCGACGCAACTGCGCCACTTCGTTCTGCAAGGCCTTGCGCTCGTCCAACAGGGTCTTGACCCGGCTGACTACGTCGTCGGGCTGTGCCTTTAGTTCGGACGCAATCTGCCCCAACCGCTGATCCTGCGCCGACAAATGGCGGAAAGCCTCATCCCCGGTCAATGCTTCGATACGGCGCACACCCGCGCTGCTGGCGCTGTCGCCAAGAACAACAAAGGTTCCGATATCGCCGGTCTGTTTGACATGCGTACCACCGCATAGCTCGATCGACCACGTTTCGCCGTCCTGCCCTTTGCCTGTGGGCGCTTTGCCCATCGAAACAACGCGTACCTCGTCGCCGTATTTCTCGCCAAACAGCGCCTGCGCGCCCAGTTCGCGCGCATCGTCCGGCGTCATGATCCGAGTTTCCACGGTCGAGTTCTGGCGGATAAAGGCATTCACCTCACGCTCGACCTTTTGCAGTTCCTCTGTGCTCAGCGCCTTGGAGTGGCTGAAATCAAACCGAAGCCGATCAGAGGCGTTCAGCGACCCGCGCTGTGCCACGTGATCACCCAACGTTTCGCGCAGCGCCTCATGCAGCAGGTGCGTGGCCGAATGGTTGGCCCGGATCGCACTGCGGCGGGTATGGTCCACCTCAAGCTCGACGCCGTCACCCTTGGACAGCGCACCCTGACTGACCGTCACACGATGCGCATAGACCTTACCTTCGGCGAATTTACGAGTGTCTTCGACCTCGGCCACATCCTGCATATTCTCAAGCCGTCGGATTTCACCGGTATCCCCAACCTGACCACCGGCCTCACCATAGAATGGGGTTTGGTTCACGATGACCCAGCCGGTGCCGCCCTGTTCGATAGTGTCGACCAGCGCGCCATCCACGACCAGAGCAGCCACCTGCCCTTCGGCCTTTTCAGTATCATAGCCTAGAAAATCCGTGGCCCCGGCACTGTCCAGCACGTCAAACCAAACTGCCTGATCGGCGGCCTCGCCCGAGCCCGCCCATGCGGCGCGTGCTTTGGCCTTTTGTTCGGCCATCGCCTCATCAAATCCATCGGCATCCACGGTTCGGCCCTTTTCACGCAGCGCATCCTGCGTCAGGTCCAGCGGGAAACCATAAGTGTCATACAGTTTGAATGCCGCTTCACCGGGCAGAGCGGCCCCTTCGGGCAGGCCCGCAACCTCATCATCAAGCAGTTTCAGACCGCGATCCAGTGTCTGCTTGAACCGGGTTTCCTCAAGCAGCAGCGTTTCTTCGATCAGCGCCTGCGCCTGTCCCAGTTCCGTGTATTGCGCGCCCATCAGCTGCACCAAAGAGGGCACAAGGCGGTGCATCACCGGGTCTTTCGCACCCAGCAAATGCGCGTGACGCATGGCGCGACGCATAATCCGGCGCAGAACATATCCGCGCCCGTCATTGCTGGGCATCACCCCATCGGCAATCAGGAATGAAGTCGACCGCAAGTGATCAGCGATTACGCGGTGATGCACGTTTTGATCGCCGTACGGATCAACGCCGGTCGCATCGGCCGACGCCTCAATCAGCGTTTTGAACAGGTCGGTGTCATAGTTGTCATGGCTGCCCTGCAACAACGCGCCAATCCGTTCCAGCCCCATGCCAGTGTCGATGGACTGCATGTCCAGCTCCACCATCGAGCCGTCTTCGAACTGTTCGTTCTGCATGAAAACGATGTTCCAGATCTCGATGAACCGATCACCGTCTTCCTCGGCCGAACCCGGAGGGCCGCCCCAGATGTGGTCGCCATGATCATAGAAAATCTCGGTGCACGGACCACAGGGTCCGGTCGGACCCATTTGCCAGAAGTTGTCACTGGTGGCGATGCGGATAATCCGATCCTCGGGGACGCCGACCTTCTTCCAGATCTCAAACGCCTCATCATCAGTGTGGTAGACCGTTGTCAGCAGGCGGTTCTTGTCGATACCGAATTCCTTAGTGATCAGCTCCCACGCGAAGGGGATCGCGTCATGCTTGAAGTAATCCCCGAACGAGAAATTTCCCAGCATCTCAAAGAACGTATGGTGACGTGCGGTGTAACCCACATTGTCCAGATCGTTATGCTTGCCGCCTGCGCGCACACATTTCTGCGCCGTCGTCGCGCACTGATAGTCGCGGGTTTCAACGCCGGTAAACAGGTTCTTGAACTGCACCATGCCCGAATTTACGAACATCAGTGTCGGGTCATTGCGGGGCACCAAAGGGCTGGACGCCACCACTTCGTGCCCTTGTTTGGCAAAGTAGTTCAGAAAGGTCGATCGAATATCGTTCAGCGTTGGCATAAGGCTCTCTCAGCGCGCAGTCATCTTGTTCCAGAAGGGTTTATCCCCGTCCCATGGGATAGTCCACAGGATTGGAAGACCAAACGAAACAAGGCGGCCCCGAAGGACCGCCCGTCAGTCAGAAATCGGGATCGGATCAGGCTTCGAGGATGTCGTCATCCTCGGCCGCACCGGGCGGCATATCAAAATCCAACCCATGCGCAGCTCGGATCTTGTCTTCGATTTCAAGCGCGATCCGGCTGTTGTCACGCAGGTATTGCTTGGCATTCTCACGCCCCTGCCCGATCCTCTCGTCGCCATAGCTGAACCACGAGCCAGATTTCTCGACCACACCAGCCTTGACGCCCAGATCCAGCAGCTCGCCCATCTTGCTGATGCCTTCGCCATACATAATGTCGAATTCCACCTGCTTGAACGGAGGTGCCACCTTGTTCTTGACGACCTTCACACGGGTCTGGTTGCCCACCACTTCGTCGCGATCCTTGATCGCACCAATTCGGCGGATATCAAGACGGACCGAGCTGTAGAATTTCAGAGCGTTGCCCCCGGTCGTGGTCTCAGGGCTGCCAAACATCACGCCGATCTTCATCCGAATCTGGTTGATGAAAATCACCATGCAGTTGCTGCGGCTGATCGAGCCGGTCAGCTTGCGCATCGCCTGGCTCATCAAACGGGCCTGAACGCCGACATTACTGTCGCCCATGTCGCCTTCCAGTTCAGACTTCGGCGTCAAGGCTGCGACCGAGTCGACCACGACCATGTTCACTGCGCCCGAGCGCACCAGCGTATCAGTAATCTCAAGCGCCTGTTCGCCGGTATCGGGTTGCGAGATCAACAACTCATCCAGATCAACGCCCAACTTGCGGGCATATTGCGGGTCCAGCGCATGTTCCGCGTCGACGAACGCACAGACACCGCCGCGCTTCTGCTGTTCTGCAATACAATGCAACGTAAGCGTGGTCTTACCCGAGCTTTCGGGTCCGTAAATCTCAACAATCCGGCCCATCGGCAGGCCACCGATTCCCAACGCGATATCCAACCCCAGCGACCCGGTTGAGCTAGCGTCAATATCCTGCTTGGCATCTTCGCCCAGCTTCATGATCGAGCCCTTACCGAACTGCCGTTCGATCTGTGCCAGCGCACTGTCGAGCGCCTTTTGCTTGTCTGCGTTTTTCTTGTCGCTCATCGTCAGAAGATCCGCCATTGTCCTGTCGCCTTCCCTTTTGTCACACCCTTTAACGGGCGGCAATCACTGCTTTGTTCGCCTCTTGTTCCTTATGGGACCAAAAAGAGAACATTTCAATAAAAACTTACAGAAAGTACTGTTCAGCAATTGTGTTAAAGAGTCGTTTACGTCACTCTGCCCTTGTGACAAACTTGGCCAAGGACGCGATAATTGCTTGTTTTCTATAAAGAACGTCTTGCGTTCCTGGCCGTACCTAAAACCGGAAGTACAGCGTACCACACGGCGTTGCAGGATCGTGCTGACTTTGTGATTACCGGCCCGCCGGACCTGAAACACGCGCCGGTCCGACGCTATGATCGTTTTTTTCAGAATATCTTTCGAAAAATGTACGACACCGAGATGGAAATCATGGCCGTCGTCCGAGAGCCGATCGACTGGCTTGGCATTTGGTACAAGTTTCGCGCCCGGCCCGAGCGTCTGGGCCACCCTCATTCCACCCACGACCTGAGCTTTGATGATTTCGTTCAAGCTTACATGCAGACCCCGCGCCAGGACTTCGCGGATGTAGGCAGTCAGAGCCAGTTTTTTCGCACACGGAACAACGGTGTTGGCGCAAGTCACGTTTTCAAATACGAAAATCAGGACAAAATACTGGATTTCCTACAAGACCGACTTGGCACCGAGATTTCTTTGACCCAAGAGAATGTCTCGCCAAAACGCGATTTGAGTTTGAGCCCGGAAACGGAAATAGCATTTCGCCAATCACATGCCGCCGAATTCGCATGTCATGACGCCGCGCTCTGACCGTTTCAATTGATTTGTTGAAACACCGCTTCTGTAAGTTGGTTCAAAGAAAAGGGTTTCGGCAGGAAGGTCGAATTGCTGATATCGTGGTCCGAGTTCCCGAATGCGCCTTCGGTATAGCCTGACATGAAGATGACCCGGACATCGGGACGATCTTCCATCGCCTTGCGAACCCATGTCGGCCCATCCATGCCGGGCATAACGACATCGGTGACAAAAACGTCCACATTCAAGGACCCGTCTTCCAGCAACCGTAAAGCCTCTTCCGCACAATCCGCCTCAAGCACCGTGTACCCTTTCAACCTCAACGCGCGGGTGGCAAATGCGCGGACCGGTGCTTCATCCTCAACCAAGAGGACAACGCCTTCGCCCGAGCGAGCACCCTGAGCGTCAGGCAAGGTGGCTTCTTCGGGAACAACCCGCTCCTCTGCGCCAGAGACAGGCAGGAATACCGTGAATTCGGTTCCGCGCCCAATCAGACTGTCAACAAAGATGAACCCCCCCGTCTGCTTTACGATTCCGTAAACAGTAGACAGGCCCAGCCCGGTGCCTTCGCCGGTTCTTTTCGTCGTGTAGAAGGGTTCAAACACCTTTTGCAATTTGTCCGAAGCAATCCCGGTGCCGCTATCAATGACCTTAACAGTAACGTATTCGCCGGGTTGAACCGTCGCGCGGTCCCTGCGAAGTGGCTCTGTCATACGAACAACCTCAGTTTCAATTCGCACATCCCCCCCTTCCGGCATGGCGTCCCGTGCATTCACGACAAGGTTCATGAAAACCTGTTCCAGTTGGCGCTTATCTGCCCGCACGGGTTAGAGAACCGGATCATGGCTGAGGATCAGGCGAATTTTCTCTCCGACCAGTCGGTTCAACAGATGGATGAGGTCAGAAATTGTATCCCGCAAGTCCAGAACTTCGGGCTGAAGGGTCTGTTTGCGTGAGAACGCCAGCAATTGACTTACCAGCGCAGCCGCGCGGTTGGCGTTTTGGTTGATCTGAACCAAATCTCCGTAGTTTGGATCATTCTGATCATGTCTAAGCAGCAACAGGTCACAATGCCCCGAGATCGCCGTTAGCAGATTGTTGAAGTCATGCGCGACACCACCCGCCAGTTGCCCAACGGCCTGCATCTTTTGTCCCTGAACGAACTGGGCCTCCAAAGTCTTGAGCTCCGTCGCATCGTTCAGCACGGCGATCAGGCAAACTTCGCCCTTGTTGACGACCTTGCTCAGAGTGACCTGAACGAAGACCTCTTTATCCTTGCGACTTAACCTAAGAAATTCCGAACACGGTACTGCATCATCGGCGGCAGAACGTGCCAGCCATTCGTGGATTGGATAGCCCAGCCCTTGCATGATCTGCGCCACGTTCGTTTCACCCGGGCGGATATCCCCGACAAGCTTGGCGGCCAGACGGTTAACCTCTTTGATCTGCCCGTCAAGCGAAAGGCACATGAGGGGGACTGGTAAATCATCAAATGGGGCCTCAGGCGCGGGGCCGGCTGACACATTCACTGGAAGAATAAGTGTATCTTGAACTGATCCCGAGCGTGAAAGCTCACACACTGTCACCGGGATTGACGTATCGGCAGTTTCGGCACGCACAATTTCACCAGCAGGCGGGAGTTCTGTCGCAAAGACTTGCTCTATGGTCTCAGGCCGGAAACCAAGCAGACTTTCTGCAGCCCCGTTGACACGCAGCAGCGCGCCATTTCTTCCGTGCGTCAGAACAGGAACATCCGCATCGTCCCATTGCCCCCGCTCGTCCATTTTGAAGCGCCAGCAATATAAGCCGTGCCCAACATCAAAGACCGAGACCGGCACAGTCGACCCAACGGTGACAACGTCTTCACGTGCCTTTCCGTGAATTTCCGCCAAAGCTTGCAGACGAAGCAAAACCGCAGACGGGTTGGCAAACACGGACTTGAGAGAACTGTCCAGCCTGACCCCTGGAAAAGCACGGAACCGAGCCGAAGCCCTGGAATTCGCGTGGCGCACGCACCCTTCGGAATCCGCGATCACGCAGGAAAACATGTCCTGTTCTGCGAACGATGCCATGACCTTGATGGCCTGCCGAAGGAATAGTTCTGCGATCTGGCCCCTGAGCACGACCAAAAATGCAGTCGACAGAAATGAGGCACCGACGACCAGAAATCCAGTTGCAATAGCTTCCGGTAGGTCTTTGGCAAAGGGTGCGAAACTAAGTGCGCCACCCAGCATGACCAAAGCAACAAGCCTTACGTTGGCAGGAAATTTCCTGAGGGAATGTTCAGAAATCAAGGCTAGGGTTTCAGGCATTAACAACTCGGATCAAAAGATTTTTTGGAGATCAGCCCAAATTGATTAACACCCTATTAATTTTCTCGCCACAATCTACCCCAAGTTGTTTGATGCGTCAAAATTACCGCTTTAGATGTGATGCGAAGAAACCGTCCGCGCCCTCAGTCGGCAACCACCTTTTGCGAAATGCCTCTCTCCATTCGGAATGCAGCGCCGTAAACCTGTCGACGACTTCGTCGTTTTCGGGCCTCAACATCGAACAGGTCGCGTAGGCCAGTGTTCCGCCTTGACCGACCAGCGACGACGTTGCCTTCAAAATTTCAAACTGCAATTCAGTCAACTCAGTCAGGCGCTGTGGGGTCAATGCCCACTTCCCGGCAGGTGCACGCCGCCATGAACCGCTTCCTGAACATGGTGCATCAACCAACACGATATCAAAAGGACCGTGTTTCCGAACTTCTTGCGTGGACACTGTCGTAATCTTGGCACCAGCGCGGTCAGCGCGTGCAGGAATGTCACGCATCCGACCTGCGTTAACATCATGTGCGAAAACTTCGACACCGTCATGCGCAGCCAAGGCCAAAGACTTTCCTCCGCCGCCAGCGCAATAGTCGAGAACGCGCAGACCGGGCTGCAAGTCCAGCGCAGATACGACAGCTTGACTTGCCGCATCCTGAAGTTCGACAAGCCCTTCTTTATAAGCCGGACTTTGTGCGATCTTGCGGGCCCCTTCGACGACTTCAAGTGCAGTGTCACTGGCCGGATGAGCGCGTGCAACGATCCCATCCTGATCCAGTGCCACAATTGCGTCGGACCGATTGGTTTTGATCAGGTTGGCGCGTAGATGGATCGGAGCACGTCTTTGCAACGCTTCTGCAGCAGGAACAGCCTGATCCCCCAAGGAATCCTTGAACACCGGCCATAACCAATCGGGGATATCGTACCGCTCTGCATCAGATGCAAAGTCTCGCCCGGCTTCCGTTTCCAGCACAGCAGTCGGCGCGTGGCGTTCGCCGGTGAAAAGCGCGGCAAGGTCAGCCTGGGCTGCGCGTGACGCGCCAATCATCAGCCCCCGCCCGGTTGCCGCTCCGCCAAGTGCTGCAAAGGATCGTTTGCAACGAACAGCACCGAATACATGGTCACGAATGGCCGCACGATCTTTTGACCCCGCAAAACGGCTTCGGCGCGCCCATCCCGTAAGAGCCTTTTCAACCGGCGTTCCGCCAAGAATCTCGTCCAGAATCTCGATGGAGGCCTGAACGCGGGCTGCTGGTGTCATCGGGCTGTCCCTTGCTCTTTAGAAACACAAAACGGCGCCCAAACAGGCGCCGCATTGCACAATTCGAGAGTTTACATCACGCGGTAGTTCGGGCTTTCGCGCGTGATCTGAACGTCATGCACATGGCTTTCCTTCAGCCCCGCGCCCGTGATTTTGACAAAGTTGCAGTTGCGTCGCATCTCTTCCACGGTTGCGCAGCCCGTATAGCCCATCGCCGCCCGCAGGCCGCCAACCAACTGATGCACAACGGCGCTGGCCGAGCCTTTGTAGGGCACCTGCCCTTCGATCCCTTCGGGCACCAGCTTGTCGTTGGCGGCGTCTTTCTGGAAGTACCGATCCGCCGAGCCGCGCGCCATTGCGCCCAAGCTACCCATACCGCGATATGATTTGAACGAGCGGCCCTGATACAAAATCACTTCACCGGGGCTTTCATCGGTGCCCGCGATCATAGAACCGACCATCGCGCAGGACGCCCCCGCCGCGATTGCCTTGGCAAAATCGCCCGAGAATTTAATGCCGCCATCGGCGATTACCGGCACATCCCCGGCCGCCGCAGCGCAATCCATGATCGCGGTCAACTGCGGCACGCCCACACCGGCCACCATCCGTGTGGTACAGATCGAGCCCGGCCCAATCCCCACCTTGATCGAGTCCGCGCCCGCGTCGATCAACGCTTTGGTCGCCTCGCCAGTGGCCACATTACCGGCAATGATCTGAACCTCGTTCGACAGGGTCTTTACCCGTTTCACCGCGTCCAGAACGCCTTGTGAATGGCCGTGTGCGGTGTCCACAACAATGATGTCGACGCCTGAATCCACCAATTGCTCGGAACGCTCAAACCCGGCATCCCCGACCGAAGTCGCCGCCGCAACACGCAGGCGGCCCAGGCGGTCTTTGCACGCAGTCGGATTCAGCACCGCTTGTTCTGTATCTTTCAGGGTCAGCAGGCCAGTCAGTTTGCCTTCGGCGTCAACAACCAGCAGCTTTTCGATCCGGCGCGCCTTCATCAGGCTTTTAGCTTCTTCCAGATCGGCGGGTTCCTGCAGCATCGCCAGATTGTCGGCGGTCATCATCGCGTGGATCGGCGTGTCGTCCGAGGTCGCAAACCGCATGTCGCGGTTGGTCACGATACCGACAACGCGCCCCTCGGGGTCGACAACGGGAAAACCGGTGAAGTTATACCGCTCGACCAGCGCCTTGGCATCAGCCAGCGTCTGATCCGCGCGCAATGTCACAGGGTTATAGACGATGCCGGATTCGAACCGCTTGACCCGGCGTACCTCGCGGGCCTGTTCCTCGGTGCTCAGGTTCTTGTGGATCACGCCGATGCCGCCCGCTTGCGCCATGGCGATGGCCATGCGCGCCTCGGTCACTGTGTCCATCGCTGAACTCAGCAGCGGGATGTTCATGGTAATCTCGCGCGTCACGCGCGTCGTCGTGTTCGCCGTTGCGGGCAGCACAGAAGATGCGCCCGGAACCAGAAGAACGTCGTCAAAGGTGAGTGCCTCACGAATCTGCATCTGCTAACCCCATGCAAAACCCCGTTTGACGGCGACCCTATTGCATGGATTCAAGCTAAGGAAAAGCCCCTGACCTAAACTAGTTTTGCCCTGCGGGACATTGCCGCGGCAAAAAACGACGCAAGACGGTCAAAACCTGCCGCTGATTGCCCTTTCCCTTTGCGCACAAACCCATATCTTGCGCGGCAGATGCGCGAATACAAAAGGCAGGCCAGATATGACCACCGAACCCCTTGTCGTTTTTACCCCCTCGGGCAAACGTGGGCATTTCCCTGTCGGCACCCCGGTTCTGACCGCTGCCCGGCAGTTAGGTGTCGATCTGGATTCGGTCTGCGGCGGGCGCGGGATTTGTTCGAAATGCCAAATCACGCCCAGCTATGGTGAGTTTCCCAAGCACGGCGTGTCGGTATCCGAAGGCGCGCTGAGCGAATGGAACGCGGTGGAACAACGCTATGACGACAAGCGCGGGTTGAAGCCGGGGCGCCGTTTGGGGTGTCAGGCCACCGTTCAAGGTGACGTGGTGATTGACGTGCCGCCCGAATCTCAGGTCCATCGTCAGGTCGTGCGCAAAGCGGCTGCGGCCCGTGCCATCACCATGGATCCGGCGACGCGGCTGTATTTCGTGGTGGTCGAGGAACCCGACATGCACTCGCCCACCGGCGATCTGGAGCGGCTGGAACGCGCCCTGCGCGAGCAGTGGAAGATCGACGCCGTCACCGCCGATCTGTCGCTGATGGCAAAGTTGCAGCCTGTACTGCGCAAAGGCAAGTGGGAGGTTACCGTAGCCGTCCACAAAGGCCACAAGGATGAGGTCGCGCAGATCGTGGAAATCTGGCCCGGCCTGCATGAACAAGGGCTGTACGGTCTGGCGATCGACCTTGGCTCAACCACCGTCGCCGCCCACTTGACCGATCTGGAAACCGGTGAGGTCAAGGCATCGTCCGGCTTGATGAACCCGCAGATCCGCTTTGGTGAAGACCTGATGAGCCGCGTGTCCTACGCCATGATGAACCCCGGCGGTGATCAGGAAATGACCCGCGCCGTGCGCGAGGCGATCAACGACCTGACCACCTCGATCGCGGATGAGGCCGGGATCGACGCCGCGCTGATCGTGGAAACGGTATTTGTATGCAACCCGGTCATGCACCACCTGCTGCTGGGACTGGACCCGGTCGAACTGGGGCAGGCTCCGTTCGCGCTGGCGACATCGGAAAGCATGTCCCTGCCCGCGCGTGAGATGGACCTGACCAAGATGAACCCCCGCGCACAGGTCTATATCCTGCCCTGTATTGCGGGACATGTGGGGGCCGACTGTGCCGCCGTTGCCCTGTCCGAGGAACCGGGCAAGTCGGAAGACCTCGTGCTGATCGTCGATGTCGGCACCAATGCCGAAATCCTGCTGGGCAACACCACACGCGTGCTGGCTTGTTCCTCGCCCACCGGCCCCGCCTTTGAAGGCGCGCAGATCAGTTCTGGCCAGCGCGCTGCGCCCGGCGCGATTGAACGGATCGAGATCGACCCCATTACCAAGGAACCCCGCTTCCGCATCATCGGGTCTGACAAGTGGTCCGACGAGGACGGGTTCGATCAGGACATCGCCACCACCGGAATCACTGGCATCTGCGGCTCAGGCATTATCGAAGCCGTGGCGGAAATGCGCATCGCCGGGCTGCTGGATGAAAGCGGCCTGATCGGATCGGCTGAACAAACCGGCACCACGCGCTGCATCCCCGAAGGGCGCACACATTCCTATTTGATCCACGACGCCAGCGCCGAAGGCGGCCCGCGTATCACTGTGACCCAAGGTGACATCCGCGCCATCCAACTGGCGAAATCGGCGCTTTATGCCGGTGCGCGCCTGCTAATGGATGAGATGCAGGTCGACACCGTGGATCGCGTGGTTCTGGCCGGGGCGTTCGGCGCGCATATCTCGACCAAACATGCGATGGTTTTGGGGATGATCCCCGACGCACCGTTGGACAAGGTCTCCAGCGCAGGAAACGCGGCCGGTACCGGCGCGCGGATCGCCCTGTGCAACATCGGATCGCGCAAGGAAATTGAACGTGTCGTGCGCGAGATCACCAAAGTCGAAACCGCGATTGAGCCCAAGTTTCAGGACCATTTCGTAGCCTCCAACGCGATCCCGCACAAAACCGACCCATTTCCGGAACTGGCGCAGGTGGTCACCCTCCCCTCGCCTTCATTCAACACCGGTGGCGGGGATGAGGAAAAATCTGGCCGCCGCCGCCGCCGCAGGTCATAGTTACCCCAAAGAACCGGAGGCGACATGGCGATAACAAACGAAGAACAGGCTGAATTCTGGGGCAACTCACCCTCGGGTGCGAAATGGCTGACCTATGAGGATCAGATGGATGCCCTTCTGGCCCCGGTTCTGGATCTGGTGCTGGATCGCGCCGCTCTTCAACCGGGGCATCGTGTGTTGGACATCGGCTGCGGCACGGGCGCGAGCACGGTTCAGGCCGCCCAGGTCGTTGGCCCCAAAGGTCACGTTCTAGCCGCTGATTTTTCACAGCCTTTTCTGGATCGAGCTGCGGTACGCGCAGAGGCAGCCGGGCATTCAAATGTCGGCTTTCAATTCGCAGACGCGCAGACCCACCCTTTTGACGAAGGCGACCGGGATGCCATGATCTCGCGTTTTGGCGTGATGTTCTTCGATGATACGGTTGCCGCCTTTGCAAACATGGCACGAGCCCTGAAGCCCGGCGGGCAAATGACTTTTGCCGCTTGGGGGCCGCTCTCCGGCAACCCCTGGTTCTTTATTCCACACATTGCGGCCACCGCGCGCCTAGGAACACCACCAAAAGTAGATCGCAACGCACCCGGACCTTTGGCCTTTCATGATCAGGATCGCGTCACAGGTTTGCTGGCAGACGCCGGACTGACTGACATCAAGGTCGACGCGGTTGACCTGACCTTACCGGTATACGGAACGCTAGAGGATTGCGCTGCACTCTGTACACGAGTTGGCCCAGCGGCGCGGGTGATCGCCCACTTCGACGGTGGACCCGAAGATATCGCGGTCATTCGGGACGCAGTAGCAGGTGAATTCCAGCCCTATCAAGCAGGGGATATGGTCAACGTACCTGCGCTCATAAACTTGTTTCAGGCACGTAGGCCCGAGTAACTGGAGCGGGTAGCGGGAATCGAACCCGCGCGTTCAGCTTGGGAAGCTGACAGGCTACCATTACATCATACCCGCCGCGCGGGTTTGAATAACATTGGCTCACGACCAGCTTCAAGCGCGTTTCGACAGGATGCCGCAAGATTATTCTGTCCGGGCTCGCAGGCTGTCGATCAGCGATTTTTCAACGTCCAACACTTCGCACGCAGCATCAAGGGTTCGCTGATCCAGATGTTGCGGGCTCAGGTCGATGTCCCTGGAGAACGCCTCAACAATCGTTCGCATCGTCTTGATCCGGGCGTATTTCTTGTTGTTGGCGGGGATCACGTGCCACGGCGCTATCTGGGTCGAGGTGCGCGCCAGCATCTCATCCACCGCGACTTCCGCCTCGGACCAGTGTTCGCGGTTGCGGAAATCCTCATAGGTCAGTTTCCAGCGCTTCAGCGGGTTGCGTAGACGTTCGGTGAATCGCGCCATCTGTTCCTCGGGCGAGATGTGGAAGAACAGCTTTACGATCCGCGTGCCGTCATCCACCAGCATTCGCTCGAAATCGTTGATCTCACCATAAGCGGCGCGCCAGCGATCTTCGGAGGTGAACTTTTCCAACCGCTCGACCAGCACCCGCCCATACCAGCTTCGGTCAAAAGCCGAGATCGCGCCCTCGGGCGGTAGCCGTTCCCAGAACCGCAACAGGTAATGACGATTCAGGTAGTAGTTGCGCGGCGCACCAATCGGCCAAACCTTGAAGCTGCGCGGGTCCAACGCCTGACTGATCCGCCGGATCGTGCCGCCTTTGCCCGCCGCGTCCCATCCTTCGAACACCAGCACGCCCTTGGTCCCGTGAAACAAAAACGCCTGTTGGATCAACGCCAGTTGCGCCTGCAACTCTACCAGTTCCTCAAAATACTCTTTCTTGCCCAGCCTCAGCGACAGATCTGCCTCGGTCAGTTTCGGGGGAACATGCTTGGTCATAATGGCGCCCTGATCTGCGAAAAAATCACAACCAGTGTCACTACAACGGCCACAAGAGGCATTGATCGGTGTCAAACGAAAAAAAGCCGGGCACTAGGCCCGGCTTTGACTCAAAATGCGATGCGGATCACGCGCGGCGGCGACGTCCACCACCACGACGACCACCTGCGGCACCGGCTGCCGCGGCTTCTTCAGGCGACTTGTTGAACTTGATCCATGCCCCGCCATGCGGGTCGTTGTTGGTCAGCAGGTTAGCGGCGCGGATGGCCTCCATCTCTTTGCCGGCGCGCGGTTGGGTCGAGCCCAGGCCGAACAGTTGGCAGAAGGTCTCATCATCCATATCCGCAGGCAGTACGATGCCTTTGGCTGCTACCTCGGCCTTCTTTTCAGCCAGCTTTTTGGGACCAACTGGCAAGGCCACAGGGTTCATGATCGCCGAGGTCATGCCAGCGCCCATTGCCATCGGCAGGAAGGCATTGTTGATGCCGTGACGGTTCGGCAGACCGAACGAGATGTTGGATGCACCGCAAGTCGTATTCACGCCCAGTTCCTCGCGCAGGCGACGAACCAATGCAAATACCTGCTGGCCAGCGGTTGCCATCGCGCCGATGGGCATAACCAGCGGGTCAACCACGATGTCATGGGCCGGAATGCCGAAATCGGCGGCGCGTTCAACGATCTTCTTAGCGACGTCAAACCGCACATCAGGGTCTTCGGAAATCCCGGTGTCGTCGTTCGAGATTGCCACAACCGGCACGTTGTATTTCTTGACCAGCGGCAGCACCAATTCCAGACGCTCTTCTTCACCGGTAACCGAATTCAGAAGCGGGCGGCCCTCAGCCGCCTCAAGACCGGCTTCCAGAGCGCCCGGAACCGACGAGTCGATACAGAGCGGGACGTCAACCAGGCCCTGAACCAGCTCAACGATCTTGGTCATAAGCGGTGGCTCGGTCTCGTTCGGGTTGGGGTTCGAGTTGTAGACAACGCCCGCATTGATATCCAGAACGGTCGCGCCTGCTGCAACCTGCGCGATGGCGTCCTTCTCGACAGTCGAGAAATCGCCCGCTTCCAGTTCTGCGGCCAGTTTCTTTCGGCCAGTGGGGTTAATCCGCTCACCGATCACGCAGAACGGTTCGTCAAAGCCCAGAACGGCGGTTTTTGTTTTTGATTCTACGACAGTACGGGTCATGTCCGTTCCTTAGGTATTTGCAGGCTTTGCCGAAGCGCCGCCATTGTTGATAGCCCAGTTGGCGTTGGTCTTGACGCCGCCAAGCGGGAAGAAATGTACGTTGGTGATGTTGAAATCCGGGTTGGCCGCTTTGTGGTTGGCCAATTCGGTGATCACATCGGTCGGCTCATAAGGCAGCAACAGCTTGGATACATCCATCGCGCGCTTTTGCAGAACCTTCAGCGATGGACCAACGCCACAGGCAATCGCGAATTTGATCAGGGTCTGCAACTTGGCCGGACCCGCAATACCAATATGGATCGGTAGGTCGATCCCCGCGGCCTTCAGACCGTCTGCCCATTCGATGATCGGCTTCGCGTCGAACGCAAATTGTGTCGCCAGCGCCATTTCGGCGTCGGTTGTCTCGCTGAATTTCTGTTTCCAGCGCAGCGCATCGTCAACATTCTTGGTCGAGCCGTCCGGGTCGATATCCTTGTTGCCCTCGGGGTGACCAGCCACGTGCAGACGCTTGAAACCTGCCTTGTCAAACAGGCCGGTCTCCATCAGTTGCATCGAACTGTCAAAATCACCCTGCGGCCTGTCCAGTCCACCGGCCAGCAGCAGCGCCTGATCCACGCCCGCTTCGCCCTGATACATAGAAATCCAGTTTTCCAGCGTCGCCGCGTCCTTAATGATCCGCGCAGGAAAGTGCGGCATGACCGGATAGCCCTCGGCAGCGATGCGCTTGGCGGTCTTGACCATGTCCTCGATCGGGGTGCCCTCGATATGGGCGATGTAGACGCGGGTGCCTTCGGGCAGCAGAGCGCGGAAATCCTCGACCTTTTCGGCCGTACGGGGCATTACCTCGATCGAATAGCCCTGCAAAAAGGCTTCGACGGTCGGGTTCACAGGGCCGTTTTCGGCCGCATCACGTTTCTTGAAGTTCAGCAAAGCCATCGCGGCCTCCCATATAGATTTCGGGCTCATGCCCAACCGTCATTTGCAATCAGCGCCTTGATGCGGTCCTGATCATATTCCGCTTCCAGACGCACGGCCTCGGCCTCGGCGATCTCGGACGGGTCGCCCTCAACCGCAAAAGGTTCGGCCTTGCGCCACTCGGCCAGATAGGCGTCGCTATCCTTGGCGTTCACCTTCATAGCCGCGCGGTCGATGGCTTGCTCGAACCGTTCCTCCAACTGCCGCTTTGCGCCCCGGCGGCCTTTGCCGACGATGACTTGAGCTGGGATATCGCGCCAAAAAACGATGGTGACGTCAGGCATCGCGTTTGATTCCTCCTAACCAGATGGATCGGTTCTAAACTTCAATATGGGCTCAGGTCGGTCGATTTTCGACACAAGGCAGAGTTCTAACGACCTTTTTACCCACGATGGGATACCGGCCTTGTAACGAAGTCTTGAGCAATCCCTCACATCAAAATTCTCATCACCTTAATGAGCGTCTTGCACGACGCAGGCGCGCGACCTATGGTCGGGGTAACTCGAAAATCGGAGGGCGTTACCATGGCGCCCAAGCGTCCCAAAGGTGCGGGCGCGTTCCCGAAGGCGGTCGAAAGCCCCGCGCCGGCAAGACCCGATCCAGATGCGTTGTATGCGGCGCTGGATCTGGGGACAAATAGCTGCCGCATGTTGATAGCCCAGCCCAAGGGCAGCGGGTTCCATGTGGTCGACAGCTTCTCAAAATCCGTGCAATTGGGCGCGGGTCTTGAGCGGACCGGGCGTTTGTCCCGGTCATCCATGGCGCGCACCATTCAGGCGCTGCGGATTTGCCAGCAAAAACTGAAACGCAATAAAGTCCGACGAATGCGGCTGGTTGCGACCGAAGCTTGTCGGCGCGCCAAAAACTCACGCGACTTCATCCGGCAGGTGCGGCGCGAAACCGGGCTGACGCTTGAGATCATCCAGCCCGAGGAAGAAGCACGGCTTGCCGTGATCTCCTGCGCGCCTCTGGTTTCAACCAAGACCGAACAATTGCTGGTCGTGGATATCGGCGGCGGCTCGACCGAACTGGTGTGGATCGACATCTCATCCGTTCCGCGCCGGGACAGACCTGCGGCGATCATGCGCCTGCACAATGGGTTCCACGCGGCCGAAAGCCCATTTCCTGCGGCCAAGGTTGTGGACTGGATCAGTGTTCCCTTGGGGGTCGCGACCCTTCGGGATCAGTTCAATGACGTCGAGGATGACTCGGCTCGGTTTGCCTTGATGAGCTGGTTTTTCGAAGAGAACCTGGCCGATTTCGCCCCCTACAAAGATGAGCAGGCACGTGAAGGGTTTCAGATTGTAGGCACCAGCGGCACGGTCACAACCGTTGCTGCCTCCCACCTTGGGCTCAAACGGTATGACCGAACCAAGGTCGATGGCCTGCGCATGACCAGCGATCAGATTGACAAAGTGATACGTGGTTATCTAGAACTCGGCCCTCAGGGTCGGCGTCGGGATCCGCGTATCGGTGATGACCGGCAGGCCCTGATCATGTCCGGCTCGGCCATTTTGCAGGCACTATTACGCTGCTGGCCCACCGACCGCCTTTCCGTGGCGGATCGTGGGCTGCGCGAGGGTTTGCTTTATGCACAAATGAGCGCGGACGGCGTATTGGAAGACGGACCGTTCTGATGGCGAAGACACCGACTGGCAAAAACAACTCGGGCCGCGGACAGCGCGACCTGAAGGTTAAGGTCAAGACTGCACGTGGGCGCAAGCTCAGCTCAACCCGCTGGCTCGAACGGCAGTTGAATGACCCTTATGTCAAGCGCGCTAATGCCGAAGGGTATCGCGGACGCGCGGCCTATAAGATATTGGAACTGGACGACAAGTTTCGCTTTCTGGTCCCCGGCGCGCGCGTCGTTGATCTGGGCTGCGCGCCCGGCGGGTGGTTGCAGGTCGCTGTCAAGCGGGTGAATGCGCTGGGCGAAAAAAGCGGCAAGCGGATCGGCACGGTTCTGGGCGTGGACCTGCAAGAAGTCGAGCCGGTCGCTGGCGCAACGGCCCATGTGCTGGACTTCATGGAAGACGACGCCGACCAAAAGGTTAAAGAATGGCTGGGCGGCAAGGCCGATGTGGTAATGTCGGACATGGCAGCCGCCTCATCGGGGCATAAGCAAACCGACCATTTACGGATCATGGCACTGTGTGAGACAGCCGCCTATTTCGCATTTGATGTTTTGGAAGAAGGCGGCACCTTCGTCGCTAAAGTCCTGGCCGGTGGTGCCGAGGGCGATCTGCAAAAACTTCTGAAACAGAAATTCACCAAGGTCGCCAACGTCAAACCACCTGCGTCCCGCTCAGACAGTTCCGAGAAATTTGTTGTAGCGACTGGGTTTCGGGGCAAATCTTAATCCTCTAACGAAACCCGCTCTCCTGTCAGAACCTGTTCGCGCAGGGACGCAGCTGCGATGCCCTGTAGCAGCAGAGCCTCGCCATGGTTAAGGTATTGCGGCTTCCGTGTGCGCAGATCTTCAATGCGCTGGGACATTGATAGCGGTCGTTGCAATTGCGATATCCGAACCGGTTTTCCAAGCATTTCAAACCCCTTACCGAAAAAAGCTTCTACTCCTTCCGATTTAGATACCGATAGATTTTGCCGTGAACGTGGCCGAAAGCGGGTATTACAATGCCAATTCAGCGCCCGATCTGGGCCTTTAATTGCAGCAATTCGGGGTGGTTTGGAACCCGCGACAACCCTTCAGCAAGAACGCTCTGCGCGGCCTCGACCCCACGGTTCAATTGAACGAGTTGAACCAGTATCGGCCACGCTTCAGCACGCTGCGGGTCAAGGGTAATCACTTCGGCAAAGGCGCGTTCGGCCGCTTCAGGATTGCGAAGCGTCAAAGCCATGCCACCCAGCACCATGTGCGTTTCGGGAAAATCCAGGCGGTTGGCAATCGCGCCTTGCCACTCGGACATACCCTGCCCGGCCAGTTGCCCTTGTTCGCGGGTCATTACTTGCGGCGGAATGGTCAGAAACTCTTTCGCCGCTGCAATCCGAACATTACGGCGCGGGTCCGACAACAACGGTTCCAACCGCTGAACCCGATCCGACATACTCGCATATCGTTGCAGAGTGGCTGCGTTGGCGCGGACAACCGGATCAACGTCCGCCAGCAAAGACGCCGTCTGAGCCGCAATTTCGTCCGAGCCAAAATCCTGCAGCAAATACGCCGCTGTCGCGCGAACGATGCCCGCCTGCCCGGGATCGGTGGCGATATCAAGCAATGCGGCGGGTCCGTCCGCGCGGCCTGTCAGCGCTTGCTGAAACGACGTGCCATAATGCGTGCCACGCTGTTCCGACTGGGGAAACCATGCCTCAATCTGTGTCGCCGCCCATTCCTGATCCTCGTCCTTATGACAATCGGTGCAGGCATCTTCGCCAAGCCCCAAGTCCGGGCGCGGGATACGGAAACTGTGATCACGCCGACCATCAACCCCCATGTAGACACGCTCGATCATATGGCACGATTTGCAGTGTGCGCCGTCGCTGCCGTCAGGATGGTGGTGATGATCTGGCGAGTCATATTCTTTTGACATCAAGGTCGGAAATCGGCTGTTCCCAGCGGGAGAATGGCACTGTGTGCAAACACCATTCCCCTCGGCCCGCAACGTTGCGCTGTGAGGCTCGTGGCAATCCATGCACCCTACGCCTTGCGCGTACATTTCGGACTGCAGGAACGAGCCATAGACATAGACTTCATCCAGTATCTGCCCATCCGGGTGGTACAATCCCGGCCTTAGGACCGCGAGGTTATAGGCATCATGATACGGCGTTCCCGGCAAGGGGTTGCCGTCACCATGTGCTTCACGGCGTGAATGGCATCCGGCACATTGCTGGATTTCAGCTTCGGTCTGACTGCTGCCCCAATCCGTAGTGAACCCGTATTCTGTCAGGTCGCCGCCGACACTTTGGCCGTTGGTCCAGTCGATATGGGCAGAACCCGGGCCATGGCACGCCTCACACCCGACACCTATTTCCGACTGTATTGATGTGTAACTGCGGGTTTGCGCGTCGTAGTTCTTTTCAAAAGCAGTCGCATGACATCCTGCGCAGCGGGCATTCCAGTTTTTGTAGGGTCCGGTCCAATGCAAGCCGTCATCCGGGGGCAGATCTTGATCGGGGTAAAGGTGAAACCAACGCTTTTGCTCGGTATCCCAAACCACGTCAAAGCTTTGCAAGCGGCCCGGTTCGGTTTCGAACAGATATTGCTGAAGTGGCGCGATGCCAATCACCGAGTGCACATCATACTCGGTCGCTACACCGTCTTTCTCGGTGACCCGAGCACGCAGGGTATCGTCGCTGGAAAACTCGACAGACATGCCGTCATGCTCAAATCTGGTGCCGTCAAAGTCAGCGACAACATGACCGGCATCTGCCTCGGTCCACGCCAATGCGTGATGAGATTTGGCCCATGCGTCGGCTTCGGCCTTATGACACTCAACACATTTATCCGAGCCGACATAAGACGGAACCTGTGCCCAAGCGAACGCCGGGAAAAGCACTAACAAACCGAAAAGAAAATGTCTCAATCCACGGTCCCTTCGCCGGAATTCTGAAGGTCCATCAAAGCGCCGTTAAACTCAGCGCCCAAAATCAGGATCGCGGCGCATAGATACAGGAAGATCAAGGCCGCCATTGCACCGGCCAATCCGGCGTAGGTCGTGCTGTAAGACGCAAACTGACCGATATAGATCGAGAACGCCCATCCCCCTGCTGCCCATAGCGCCAGCGTAAGAACCACGCCGGGCAGAATCTGCATCACGGAATGTCGACGTGTCGGCAAAAGAAGATGCGCCAGAATCACGGTTCCGGCTGGAACGGCAACCGTAAAGGTCCATCGCAGCCGATCCACGGACAACCACTCTGATACGTTTACATCAGTCCTTTCAGACACAAGTTTTGTATAGACCGGCAAGACCACCTCGACCGCAGCGATCGCCAGAATCGTGGCGCCACCGATTACCACCAGCGCCAAACAGAACAGCCGGGTTTTCCAGAACGGCCAGCTATCGTGATCATGATATGCCTGGTTCATCGCTGCACGAACGGCCGCAACTCCGTTGGATGCGAAGAACACGGCCAACAAACCCCCGATGGTTATGACGCCTGAACCGGATTCTTCCAGCACGGCCCGCAGCTCGGCCACAATAGGGTCGGCCACGTCTTGCGGCCAAGCCCCAAAGATCAGCTCAATCAATTCGTTGGTGACATAATCCTGAGACAAGGATCCGGCCAAGGCCACAGTGAACAAGACGAACGGAAACAAGGCGAGCATAAGGGACATGGCGACATGGCTGCTCATCACCAACCCGTTCTTGGCACCAAAGCGACCAAGGGCCAGCCACAGCGCCTGAAGAGGCCGGCCAAAAAGGGGAATCACGTTCGCGCTCATGCCGAAAGCCTACCCCGGCTCATTGGATCACAGAACCATCAAATCCAGTATAAAGACAAATTAATCCGTACAAATATCTGGGTGCATTGCATAATCCCGCGC
Organism: Ruegeria sp. HKCCA5491; assembly: GCF_013034565.1. NCBI lineage: Bacteria > Pseudomonadati > Pseudomonadota > Alphaproteobacteria > Rhodobacterales > Roseobacteraceae > Ruegeria > Ruegeria sp. HKCCA5491. Next base: position 197,477 of record NZ_WQGG01000009.1, on the reverse strand, counting down.
GGCTGTGCAGGATCAGGACAGGATAACCAGCTTGAGGCAATCTCAGCTCAGCGGCGGGAAACCGATGCCCTTGGACCAAAACGATACGTATACGACACCCCGGCTGAAGCTGTCTGTCGTCCGCGATACCGCCATTGTTGCCACGCTGACCGTGCTGGGCCTGTATGCCGGGTCCGCATTTCTTATTCCCTTGACGATGGCATTGCTGATCAACGTTCTGATTATCGCCCTAAGCGACCGGGTGATTTCTGTCACCCACGCCCCTGTCTGGCTGGCCAATGTCGCTGGTGTGACAGTCGTTTTGGCGGGCTTGTTCATGATCATGTATATTCTGGGCAGCCAAGCGACCCAGTTCGCGCGTTCCATCAGCACCTATGAAAATCAGTTCGACGGCGCGGTAAACCGCGTCACAGGGCTGGTCGGCAATGACGTGACCACCTTTATCAGGGACAACCTAATCAGCATCGACATGTCTTATGTCGCCCGCGTTCTGTTGGGCAGCGCCACGTCCTTGCTGAACCATTTCTTCCTGATCAGCCTTTATGTGGCTTTCCTCATGGCTGAACGGCTGGCCTTTCGAAAAAAGATACAACTGGCGGCAGGAAACCCTCAGACCGGGGCCGAATTTGCGTCGGTACTGGACGCGATCTCTTACAGCCTGCAGCGTTATGTAGGTGTTAAGACATTCATCAGCCTGATCACCGCCGGAATCAGCTATTCGGTTTTCAAACTATTGGGTCTTGAATACGCCGAAACATGGGCTGTACTTACTTTTGCGCTGAATTTCATCCCCTCAATCGGTTCGATCATTGCGGTGATTTTTCCTGCGATGATTGCACTTGTTCAGTTCGACAGCATCGGTCCGTTCCTCATCATCGTATTTGGATGCGGGACGATCCAGTTCCTCATCGGCAATTTTCTGGACCCCGCCATGCTGGGGCGTTCGCTGAACATGTCGACGTTTCTAGTCATTCTCGCGCTGACCTTCTGGACAACCGTCTGGGGCATGATCGGCGCCTTTCTAAGTGTACCTCTGACGGTCTGCATCCTTATTGTCTTCAGCCACATCCCCGCGCTGCGCCCGATCGCAATCCTGATGTCGCTGGATGGACGACTGGGTGAAGATCAACAACCAACTTCCACCACCTGAGCGATGCGCCCACTGTTCATCGGATCAGAGATCTATCGAAACTCGACCTATGGTTCGAAACACCCGCTTGCGATCCCGCGCGTTTCAACGGTTATTGATCTATGCCGGGCGCAAGGATGGCTTCCCCCCGAGGCATATCGGGTCAGCCCCCGGGCCAAGCCTAACGCCCTGCGCCTCTTTCACACGCCCGATTATATTGCCGCGCTTCAAAAAGCGGAAAAGACACAGTCGGTTTCCGATGAAACGCGCAAGAAATACGGCCTTGGCACACTTTCAAATCCAGTTTTCGCCGAAATGTTTCGCAGGCCAGCAACCGCCGCAGGGGGATCGTTGCTGGCCGCAGAACTACTGCGGGAGGGAGGGATTGTTTATAATCCGGCCGGTGGGACGCATCACGGCCTGCCTGACCGCGCAAACGGGTTCTGCTATCTGAACGATCCTGTACTTGCGATCCTGACCTTTCTGAATGCAGGTCTAGAGCGTATCGTTTACGTGGATATCGACGCGCATCATTGTGACGGGGTCGAAGCCGCCTTTTGCGGATCTTCCAAAGTCAGAATGATCTCGGTCCACGAGGCGCGGCGCTGGCCCTTTACCGGCGCGCTTGAAGACACGGCTGGGGGTGCTGCGTTCAACCTGCCAGTCGCGCGCGGACTGAACGATAGTGAGTTCTACGCGATACTGGATCAGGTGATCCTGCCCGCCACGGCAACGTTTCGCCCGCAGGCGATTATCCTTCAATGTGGCGCGGATGCTGTCGCCGAAGACCCGCTGTCGCGCCTGTCTCTGTCAAACAACGCCCATTGGCGCGCCGTGGCACACCTAAGAGATATGGCACCCAGGTTTCTTGTTCTGGGCGGAGGCGGCTATAACCCATGGTCAGTCGCCCGGCTGTGGACCGGCGTTTGGGCGGTGCTTAATGGCTTTGAAATCCCTCAGGAATTAAACGCCGATGCGCAATCCGTCCTCGGCGCTTTGACGTGGAACCGGGCCGCTGGCAAACAGCCGCCGGGCCATTGGTTCAAGACGTTGCGCGACAATCCAAACACCGGAGAGATCAGGCCCGATCTGTTGGCGGATATGAGGCGGCTTGCAAGCCGGATTTCGTAGTGGATTGACTTCGGAAGAGCTGCTAACCTGCAGTCATTACGAAATATTTCTGACCGCCCGGATAATTTGGAAACCTGCCAGCCTGTTTTAACCGATTGGCTGAAATTGGATCACCAAAATGAATGCACACGAACAAATAAGCGACCTCAAGGCCCGAATGGGACAGTCCATCATTGGCCAGACCGAAGTCATTGATCGCCTGATCATCGGTTTGCTGGCAAACGGTAACCTGTTGATCGAAGGATTGCCCGGCCTTGCAAAGACCCGCGCCGTCAAAGCAATGGCGCGCAACATGGACGCCAGTTTCAGCCGGATTCAGTTCACGCCAGACCTTCTTCCGTCAGACGTGACCGGAACCGAAGTGTTTCAGCAAACCGATACGGGCAGCACGTTTCGCTTCGATCCCGGCCCGATCTTTGCCAACATCGTATTGGCGGACGAAATCAACAGAGCCCCGGCCAAGGTTCAGGCCGCGCTGCTTGAGGCGATGGAAGAACGGCAGGTCACGGTTTCCGGAACAACGCACAAAATGGACCCGTTGTTCATCGTAATGGCCACGCAAAACCCCATTGAACAAGAGGGCACGTACCCCCTGCCCGAAGCGCAAATGGACCGGTTTCTGATGCATGTTCAGATCACCTACCCGCCGGTCGAAGACGAGGTCGAAGTCATACGCCTGGTCCGGAACGAGGAAATCGCAACAGGCCGGGAAATGTCTGGGGAACGCCCTGCCCCAATCCCACAGGACGCTGTGTTCACCGCGCGTTCGGAAATCGGCCAGATCCATGTCTCGGACGCGATGGACAGGTATATGGCAGATCTTGTGCAAGCGACCCGAACACCAGAAAACCTGAGCGAAGAGCTTGCCAACTGGATCGAGATCGGGGCCAGCCCCCGCGCGTCATTGGCGCTTGATAAGTGCGGGCGCGCTCATGCCTGGATGAACGGGCGCGACTATGTCGACCCCGCCGACATTCGCGCTATTGCCCATGACGTCTTTCGCCATCGCATATCCTTAAGCTTCGAAGCGCAGGGCAGCACCAAATCAGCCGATGATGTCATCGCGGAAATCCTACGCCTTGTGGCGTTGCCGTAAGGGCCCCACATGGCGCAGACAGCCACATATCCCTCAGACCCGCGCATCCATGTGAATGCCGAACATTTACAACGACTGGGTCCGAAATCGCGATCGCTCAGCCTTTTGCCCCGGCAACCCGCGCGATCAATCCTCAATGGACGTCACGCATCGCGTTTACGCGGACGTGGGCTGAACTTTGAGGAATTGCGCACGTATATGCCAGGTGACGACATTCGAACAATTGACTGGAAGGTCACCGCACGCACCGGCACACCCCATGTTCGGGTCTATACGGAAGAGCGCGATCGCCCCGCCCTTTTGTTGGTCGACCAAAGGGTATCCATGTTCTACGGAACCGAGATCTATATGAAATCCGTGATCGCGGCAGAAGCCGCAGCCATTGCCGCACATCGGGTTCTGGGGCAAGGCGACCGTGTTGGCGGGATTGTTTTCGGTGATACGGACTTGGCCGAGCATCACCCGCAACGGCGCCCTGCTGCACTGACGCGGTTCCTATCATCTGTTGGAGAATTGAATTGTAGCCTGAACGCGAAGCTGCGCCCAAAACCAACTGTGACACTGAACGACGTACTGAAACAGGCCGTCCGACTTGCACACACGAACGCATTGGTGTGCGTGTTTTCCGATTTCGACGGGATCAACGACAGGTCCGAACGTCTTTTCAGCAGGTTATCGCGATCAAATGATCTGATCCTTTTCAATGTTTTTGATCCAAGTTCGCGCGCATTACTTCCGGGGGTAAAACTGACGGTATCCGACGGGGACAACCAGATCGAAATCGACAGCTCAATCCCTGATCTGCACGATCGCATCAAATCAGCGATGGAGGACAGGCTTTCGCAGTTGAACCTGTGGTCCCGCCGCTATGGCTTCCCAATTGTCCCTCTGACAACAGCGGTCCCTGCTCTGGATCAGTTGCTGAAGCTGTTCGGGCATCCGGGGGGACGATGATGGCGGTCGATGTTTCGGGCAAATCACTGGTTGAACTTTTGGATATGCTAGAGCCTGCTCCGGCCCCAGATCCAATCGCAATGACCCCGCAAACATGGGGTTGGGCGGTTCTTGCAGTGGTGCTGGCAACGGCCTGGACCTCTTGCTTCTACCTGGCCCGTCGACATTGGTCGGCAAATGCCTACCGACGCTCGGCCCTTGCAGAACTGGAGCGGGCCGGAACCGATGCGGCACGCGCGGCCGAGATTCTGCGGCGGACCGCTCTGGTCGCTTTTCCGCGTGCGACTGTGGCAAGTCTTCACGGGCAAGAGTGGTTGAATTTTTTAAATCAGACGTATGAAAAGAAAGAATTTAAAGGCGCCTCCGGCGAAGTCCTCCTTGCCGCGCCGTATCAAGAAACCGTTCAAAACACCGACGTCCCAGATCTGGTTCGCAGTTGGATCAAACTCCACAAAAGGGACCAAGGGGCATGACCTACACCTTCGCCGCGCCCTGGGTCTTTGTTCTTTTGCCATTGCCTTTGGTCGTGTTTTGGTTCGCCCCACCACATAAGGAAAAGGTGCAAGCCACACGCATTCCGTTTTTCCGGCACATCGCGGCCGCGACCGGCCTTGAACCCAAAACCGGATCAAGCATTCTAGGACGAACATGGTTGCAATCTATAATTGCGACGCTGGTTTGGGTCTTGTTGGTTACAGCGCTGGCACGCCCTGAACGGCTGGCAGATCCCATCGTGGTGGAAAAATCGGCGAGGGATGTGGTCCTGGCCCTAGATATATCCGGGTCAATGGACCAACGGGATTTCACGTCCGAGGATGGAACCCCCAAACAGCGCCTCGCAGCGGTCAAAGATGTACTGCGGGACTTCATTGCAGCGCGTCAGGGGGATCGAATGGCCCTGATCATCTTTGGGACACGCGCGTTTGTACAGGCACCGTTCACCGAAGATTTGAATAGTTTGAATGGGTTCCTCGACCAGACTGAAGTGGGAATGGCTGGGCCGAACACGGCGCTTGGCGATGCCATTGGGTTGGGCATACGGCTGTTTGACTCGAGCGAAGTTGACCAACGCCTGATGATCGTCCTCAGCGACGGGGCCGACACGTCAAGCCGCATGACACCCGTCAACGCGTCGGCAATCGCTGCGGACAAAAATGTGGTCATTTATACGATCGGAGTTGGCGACCCGAACGCAACAGGTGAAGACCGCGTAGATTTGCAAGCCCTTCAAGATATCGCGCAAACGACTGGCGGACAATACTTTTTTGCCGATGACGAAGCCGCTTTGACGCAGACCTACCAACAGATCGACGAGCAAAATCCAAGAGTTGTTGAAACCCAAAGCTATCGACCGCGCGAAAGCCTTACCCATATACCGCTTTTAATCGTCATTGCCGTGATCCTGTTCAGTTCCGCAGGATTTCATATCGCGCAACACCGGCGGAGTGTTCGATGATTGAGGCACTCGCAGATTTCCACTTTATCCGAGCGGCTTGGCTTCTTTTCCTGATACCGGTTTTTGCAGTTTGGTGGCTGATCCGTCCAAGATCGGAACGGTCCACTCAAATTCCAGACGGTATCGCCCCGCACCTGGCCCAAGCCCTTAAGGTGGGCGACACGGACAAACGCAAGCTGAACCCCGTAGACGGGGTCATGGCCATTGCAGTGCTGGTCACCTTGGCCGCCGCGGGCCCAACGTGGTCGCGCGCCCCTAACCCACTGATTGCAGACACCGCGCCGTTGGTTATTGCGCTGAAAGTCACCGAAAGCATGGAAGGCACCGACCTGCCCCCATCCCGGCTTGAGCGTGCGAAATACAAGATCACCGATCTGATCAACACGCGCTCAGGGGCGCGGACCGCTTTGATCGCGTATGCAGGCAGTCCGCACCGCGTTGCCCCCCTGACCGAGGATGCCAACATCCTTCGCCCGCTGCTGGAAGGGTTAACGCCCGCCGTTATGCCGCTGAAAGGCGACGCGGCAGCCGATGCCCTGGCACTGGCTCAGAACATACTCGCCGATGCGGAAACCCCGGGCGCCATTTTGTTTGTGCTGGACGATATCGACCCGTCGCAGGTTCAGGCAATGAATAGTGCAGAGGCCGACCTGTTGTTTCTTACGATGTTGCCAGAAGGCGAAAGACTGGTTCAGCTAGACGCGTTATCATCCGCGACCGTGGCGCCATTTTCGACGGGAGATCAAGATGTTACGCGACTAAAAAGAGGTATTCACAACGCCTATGTCGACGCTCTGGACGAAGAGGATCAGTTGGATTGGCAGGATCAGGGTTGGATTTTGGCCTGGCCTGCGGCGTTGCTCTCACTTTTGTGGTTCCGGCGCGGCTGGGTCATTCGGTGGGCATTTTTGATGTTATTCATCACGCACCCATCCGGTCATGCGTGGGCCGAAGGTTGGAAGGACTGGTTCCTAACACCTGATCAACAAGGCCAGATCGCCATGAACCAAAAGCGCTTTTCTGACGCGGCCGATTTGTTTCAGGACCCATACCACCAAGGATACGCCATGCTCAAAGCAGGCCGCTATCCTGAGGCGACCGAGGTCTTTTCGTCGTTGAACACACCTGAAGCCGCGTTTGCGGAAGGAATGGCGCGCATCCGTAACCGCGAGTACCGCCCAGCGATTGCAGCATTTGAAACCGCGTTAGAACGTCGACCAGACTGGCCAGAAGCCCAGCACAATTTGGAAGTTGCAACAGCAATTCTGGAGTATGTCGAAACCACCCGAGAGCAATCGGATACCAGCGAAGAGGCCGGGATCGGCGCGGATGATACAGTATTCGACAATGAAGGCGCGCGTGGTCAGGACACCACAGTGCAAGCCCAGACCGAAGTAGCGCAGCCGATGTCTGCAGACCAGTGGATCAGCGCAATTGATACCGACATGCAGGACTTTCTGAGAAACCGGTTCCTGCTGGAAAATCAGGTGCAATCGCAATGAGATATTTTCTATTCCTCATTTTACTGTTCCTGCCGACGGTGGTCACTCCGCAGACCCCAACAGATATTGCCCCACTTGTAACAGTGGACCTTGCAGAGGGCGATGTGATCGTCGGGCAACCCACCATTTTGCGCGTCAAGGTTTTGGTTCCTACCTTCATGCCGGCCCCTCCGGTCTTTCCGTCATTGGAGCAAGAAAACTTATTGGTCCGCTTGCCCGAGCGCGCATCCGGCCCGGTCAGCGAAACTGTGCAAGGCGACACGTGGTCTGGTGTTCAGCGCGGCTATCGCCTTTATCCTTTGCAAGTTGGAAAAATCCAGTTGGGCCAGATGGATATTCTGGTTACTTACGCCGATCCTGATACCAACGCACCGATTGAGGTTTCGGTCCCGCTGCCACCAATATCCTTTGACGCTGTGATCCCGCAAGGCGCGCAAAATCTGGACCCGCTTATTCTGGCGTCGGGCTTTTCCATTGAACAAACGCTGGATGGTGACACTGACATTCAAACCGGAGGCGCGATTACGCGAAAGCTCACAGCCAAAATTTCGGGGACTACTCCGATCTTGATACCTCCTCTGATTCCGGAAAATCAGGATGAACTTCTGCGTGCATACCCAAAAGAGCCGCGTTTTACCGAAGCTGAAGATCGCGGAGTTTTGTCAGGTCAGCGCGTTGATGAAGTTGTCTATCTGGCTCAGGCAGGTGGGCAGACGCAACTTCCTGCTGTTTCGATCGACTGGTTCAACCTGACAACCCAACAGGTTGAAACTGTTGATATCCCTGCAGTCGACTTAACCTTGGCTGCACCCAAAACGCCCCCGAAAGACATGGGCGATTTTCTTAGGCTTGGCTTAGGGGTAACACTCGTGTTGCTGATGATCTGGACCGCCTGGCGTTGGGTTGCACCCCGCTTCAGGACGCGCCGGGAAGAACGCGAACGTGCTTATAGGTCCTCAGCCGAATATGCCCTTGCACAGCTCAGGCTGTCTTTGAAAAACCACGACCTGTCAGGCGCCTATTCGGCACTGGATCTTTTGAAGGCACGCGCAGAAACACCCATGGATTTACATAAGCTTGAAGCGCAATTGGCATTGATCGGCGCAACACGCTACGGGTCTGATGCCGGCCGGCAGGCCCCGCATTGGTCCGAGGCTATCGCCACCCTTGACACCTTTGTCCGGCCGCGAGGGGCTAACGCCAATTCGTTGCCCCTATTGAACCCTTGAACCCATTGAACCCATTGAACCCATTGAACCCATGATGCTTAGTTCTGACAATTTGCAATAAGGCCACGCCGGTCCTTTAGAAGCACGCGGCCATAGCCCACCTCGACCAAACCAAGATCAGCAAGGCGGTGCAGACTACGGTGAAGTGTCGGTTGCGAGACCGCTATCATCTCGGCCAGCTCCTCTTGCGACACCTCAATCCAACCGTCGGACTTCGAAGTGCCCTCGTCCAGATGGAGAAGGCGCAGCGCAAGGCGCTTTTCCGTACCAGTCACTACAAGGTTCGCCACGATACGCAGCGCGGTCTGCATATTCTCATGACTGAGCGCATAGAAATCCCTAACATAATCAGGCTTCTCCTGAACTAACTTCGTGACACGCGAGTTTGGAAAGAACAGGGCGCGGGTTGTCTGTGTCGCGACAACACTGACCAGCCTTGAGGAATCGGCGAACAAAGCCAGGTCGCCAACCCAGAAACCTGCGCCTTCGCGGTGTATGACGAACTCCTGCCCATCATCGGCTGGCACGGTTATCTGTACGCCCCCCTCAAGGACGGCGAAAATACCGTTCACTGTATCACCATAATGATACAATGCCTCGCTCGCTTCAAAGTCCTTCGCGATTCCACACTCCAGCAAGTCGCGCTGAAATGCGGTCGAACGGTTGCTGAACCAGCCGCCTTTCCGCAAGGTCTTAAGACTGTTGGATTTGTTTAACATTAGAATTTTCCAAACTCGTCAAATGATAAGTTTTTAACACAGATCATCGCCTATGCTAATTCCGTTCGATTCCTTCTATCACGCATTATCGCAGATCAATATCGAACCAACTTTCAGGCCGCGTTTTTAATTAGTTATCGCGCCAAATTTAAGTTTCAACAAAGGGTCGTACAGGGCTCAGCAAAACGGGAGAAAACCATGTCACCACCACGTTCAATGGCAGACACTTGGCGCAGGGGCTTACGTAGATTCGCTGTCGCAACGGTTGCGGTCGCGCTGGCGGTTCCCGCATGGGCGCAAGACCAAAAGCCAAATATTCTGGTGATCTGGGGCGATGACGTCGGGCAATCCAACATCTCGGCCTACACGATGGGTCTGATGGGTTATCAGACGCCAAATATCGACCGTGTCGCGAAAGAGGGAATGATCTTTACCGATTACTACGGCGAGCAATCCTGTACCGCCGGTCGATCCTCTTACATCATGGGTCAATCCGTATTTCGGACCGGGCTGTCCAAGGTGGGTTTGCCGGGCGCCGATCTTGGTATGCAAGTCGAAGATCCGACCATACCCGGTCTGCTTAAGGATCATGGCTATGTCACGGGTCAATTCGGCAAGAACCACCTAGGCGACAAGGATGAACATCTTCCGACAAACCACGGTTTTGATGAATTTTTCGGAAACCTATATCACCTGAACGCTGAGGAAGAGCCCGAAAACGAAGACTATCCCGGTGATACTGTACTGGCTGACGGTCGCACCTTTCGCGAAGCCTATGGCCCGCGCGGGGTGATCAAGTCAAAGGCCGACGGCACCATCGAAGACACCGGTCCGCTGACCAAAAAGCGTATGGAAACGGTGGATGACGAAACCGTTGCCGCAGCGATCGACTTTATCAAGCGTGCCCACGAACAGGGTCAGCCTTTCTATGTCTGGTGGAACGGGACGCGCATGCACTTCCGGACCCACGTCAAGGACGAGATGCGCGCTCAGGCCAACGAAATCGTTGGCGGAGTGGCTGACGAATACACCGCTGGCATGATCGAACATGACATGCATGTGGGTCAGTTGCTTGATCTGCTGGATGAACTCGGCATCGCCGACAACACCATCGTCCACTACTCAACCGATAACGGCCCCCATATGAACACATGGCCTGATGCGGCGGCGACCCCGTTCTGGGGCGAAAAGAACACCAACTGGGAAGGCGGCTGGCGTGTGCCCTCAATGGTGCGTTGGCCCGGCAAGATCGAAGCCGGTTCTGTAACCAACGAGATCGTTCACCATATGGACTGGCTGCCAACCTATCTGGCCGTCGCCGGTGATCCGGAAATCAAGGACAAGCTGAAGGCGGGATACAGCTCTTCGGGCATGGGCCGTGATTACAAGGTGCATTTGGATGGCTACAACATCCTGCCCCTTCTGACTGGTGAGGCGACCGAAAGCCCGCGTAAGGAGATCTTCTATTTCTCAGACGATGGCGACCTGACCGCGCTGCGCTTTGAGGATTGGAAACTGATCTTCCTTGAGCAGAAAGCCTGGGCAACGCTTCGTGCGTGGATCGAGCCGTGGACCGAATTGCGCATTCCACTGATCGTCAATCTGCGCCGCGATCCGTATGAACGGGCCTATCGTACGTCCAACACTTATTACGATTGGTTGCTGGAACGTGCGTACTTCCTGGTGCCTGCGCAGCAGTATGTCGGATCCTTCCTTGAAACATTCCAGGAATTCCCGCCTCGACAGAAGGCGGCCAGCTTCAACCTGGATCAAGTGATGGAGAAACTGGCCACACCGACAAACAACTGAGGCCAGACAACAACAAACAAGGGGCCGCCACGCACATGGCGGCCCTTCTAAGATATTAAGGGTTTAGAATTTCTTATGAAGGCAGCTCTGTTCACCACGTTCCTTTCGATAACAGCGACGACCTTGTTCGCCGACCCGCTGCCCAGTTGGGATGATGGAGACTCCAAGTCCCGGATCGTTGAATTCGTGAGCACGGTGACCGACCCAAACCACTCGGATTATGTAACTCCAGCCGAACGGATCGCAGTATTCGACAACGACGGCACTCTATGGGCCGAACAGCCGGTCTATTTTCAGTTGATCTTTGCCATGGATCGGCTTGAAGAACTTGCAAAAACAGACCCGTCCATCCTGAACTCCCCCATTTTGGAAGCCGCAGCCAAAGGCGATGTCCAAACCATTGCAGAAGGCGGGCATGAAGCATTGATCGAGGTAATCAACGCCTCACACGCGGGCGCCAGCGTCGATGAGTTTCAGGCTTCCGTAGCCGACTGGCTGCAATCAGCGCGCCACCCTGACACGGGCCTGCCTTACGACCAAATGACCTATCAGCCGATGGTGGAACTTCTGCGGTATCTCCGGGACGAGGGTTTTAGCACCTATATCGTGTCCGGCGGCGGCCTGCACTTCATGCGCGTTTTCGCCGAAGACGCATATGGCATTCCACCCGAGCAAGTGCTTGGCACATATGCTGACGCCACATACGAATCCATCGACGGTACGCCCACTATTGTAAAGTCACCCGGAATTGCGTTCATCGACGACAAACAGGGAAAACCCATCAACATAGAACGTACAATTGGCCGACGTCCCATATTGGCGGCTGGCAACTCGGATGGCGATTTTGCGATGTTGGAGTGGACGACTGCTGGGGAAGGCAATCGTCTTGGGGTATTGATCCATCACACGGATTCTGAACGTGAATGGGCCTATGATCGCGAAAGCCCGATTGGCAAGCTTGTGGACGGGCTGGACAAAGGCCCGGACATGGGATGGGTCATCGTCGATATGGCGGAAGATTGGAAACGCGTCTACACTGGGGCAAACTAGGTAGAACAGAGACTGATAACCCCATGTGGACACTACTTGTTTCCGCGTTTGTCTTTATCCTATATGTCACCGCGATCCTCTTTGCGATCCGGGCGGCGCAAACGGCGCGCACGCCACAAGGTGCGGTTGGGTGGGTTGTCTTGTTGATCTCTGCTCCGGTGTTTGGCGTGCCGCTCTATCTGTTTTTAGGGCACCACCGGTTTCGCGGGTATCGGATTGCGCGCAAACAAAGCGAAACCGTGGTCGAAGGCATCAAGACTTTCGCCGACTTCTCAAAACCCGACCCAGACACAATGCAGGTGAACCCAAGACCGTTTGAGGCGCTGGCGCACCTGCCTGTATCTCGTGGAAACGGGGCCGAGTTGCTGATCGACGGTCAGGCCACGTTCGATTCCATTTTCGAGGCGATTGACGCCGCGCAGAATTACGTCCTGATCCAGTTCTACATCGTGCGCGATGACGCATTGGGCCAACAACTTCAGGCAAAGCTGATCGAAGCGGCTGAACGCGGTGTCAGTGTTCGATTCATGACCGATGCGGTCGGCAGTTATGGCCTGCCCACGGCGTATCTGGACAAACTACGCTCTGCAGGGGTTGAGATCGCCAATCCACGTGACCGACGCGGCCCGCAAAACCGGTTTCAGCTCAATTACCGCAACCACAGAAAAACCGTGATCATTGACGGGGAAACCGGTTTTATCGGCGGGCACAATGTGGGCGACGAGTATCTGGGACAGGATCCGCATTTCGGCCATTGGCGGGATACGCATATCAAAATGTTCGGCCATATTGTCCGCCAGTTGCAACTTATCTTCTGCGAAGATTGGCATTGGGCACATGAAGAGGATCTGATTGATCAACTGGACTGGGCCGGAACAGAGGCCGAGCAGGACATGAACGCGCTTCTGGTCGCCACAGGTCCCGGCGACGATACCGAGACCGGGGCAATGATGTTCTTCGCCGCCATCGCTGCGGCAAAAGAAAGAATCTGGATCGCATCCCCCTATTTCGTGCCTGACATCGACATCATGACGGCGTTGCAACATGCCTCATTGCGCGGAGTGGATGTTCGAATTCTTGTGCCTGACGTGATTGACCACCGCCTGCCCTGGCTGGCCGCTTTTGCCTATTTTGACGAAATTCGCGAATGCGGTGCGCGCGTTTTTCGCTATACAAACGGGTTCATGCATCAAAAGGCATTTGTCGTTGATGATACTCTTGCGGCGGTCGGCACGACCAATCTGGACAATCGCTCTTTCCGATTGAACTTTGAGGCGATGGCCCTGTTCTTTGACGAACGCGCAGCGCAGGCTGTGGACGATATGCTAAAGGCCGATTTCAAAAACTGTTACGAACTAGAGCGGAACTTGCCTGAACAACCCGCCTTTATCCGCTTTGGCTCTCCACTGGCGCGGCTGTTTGCCCCGATCCTTTAGGACATCAATTCCTCTTTGAACACCTGAGTCATCAAGGCAACCATAAAGGCCGTCGACAATCCAAAGGCCAGCAAACCCGTGACGGAAGCAAACGCGCCAAAAATCCGCAGGTCCTCACCCAAAACGATGTCGCCATAGCCAAGCGTCGTGAAGGTCACCAAAGAGAAATAAAGCGCCGAATTCCAATCCGGCAGGGTTTCCCCAAGAACCCAGACGATCGCCCATAGCCACACCTGAAACGTGTGAATCGCGACGATAAACACCAAGGCAACGCAGATCGGTGCGGCGATTGTGACAAACCGTTTACTTTCTTCCAGTTTCAACGCCATGCTGCGGATCGTCTGCGTGCACCAAGTCAGCAGAACAAGTTCAATCAAAAAGCAAATACCAAGATAGATACTGCCCCAAAGAATCTGCTGCGCTAAGGTCATAATTCGGTATCTCTTGTCTTGGTCAGTGAATGCAGCGTCAGAATGACCGTTTAGGCAAAGGCTCACAACCCCGCCTCGGGCACCGCGACGAATAGAACCGAATCTGTGTCGGGTCTGGACTCTGCCCGGGTGGGTTCCACATTGTTGCAAATACGACCCGAGGCTTACTGATGCTGTTGAAAATAGACAATGTTCAGAAATCCTATCCCGGAGGGCGCCCTGTCCTGCGCGGCGTCTCGCTGGCGCTGGACAAGGGGCAAACGCTTGCGCTTACCGGTGAAAGCGGCAGCGGGAAAAGCACGCTGCTGAACCTTGCCGCCGCGCTGGACAGTTTCGACGGCGGAGAGATCACGCTGGACGGAACCGATCTGTCCGGGCTGGATGATCCCGGTCGTGCCGCGTTGCGCCGCCAGAGCGTTTCTTTGGTGTTTCAGCAATTCAACCTGATCCCTTCTTTGACCGTCTCACAGAACTTGTCCTTTCACGCGCGTCTGGCAGGAAGACCGGACGACACATGGTCAAACCATCTTGCGGACAGACTGAGGCTGTCGGATTTACTGGACCGCTATCCCGAAAATCTGTCGGGCGGCCAACAGCAGCGTGTTGCGATTGGGCGCGCTATGGCTGCGCAGCCTAAACTGCTGCTTGCAGATGAACCCACCGGAAATCTGGATGAAACCGCCAGCGCAACCGTTCTGGACCTCATGCTATCCCTCGTAGCCGAAACTGGGTCTGCGCTGCTGCTGGTCACGCATTCACAGGACATTGCCGCACGGCTGGACCGACGAGCGCATCTGTCCGGTGGGCGTATCACATGACTGTCGCGATTATTCAGGTGCTGCTGTCTCATTGGCGGCGGCACCGCTTGCAACTTGCAACCCTGTTGATCGGGATTGCGCTGGCGACCGGCCTGTGGTCAGCGGTTCAGGCTATCAACGCCGAAGCACGGGCAAGCTATCAGCGCGCCAACGAACAACTCGCGCTGGGACAACACGACGAGTTGAGAAATCCGGCTGGTCCAATCACGATCGACAGATATCTGTCATTGCGGCGGGCCGGATGGCAAGTTGCGGCCGTGTTGGAAGAAACCACGCGCATAGGGGGGCGCAGCATCCGCGTCATGGGCGTTGACATGGTCGCCTATCCAGCGCTGCCTGCTGTTACGCGCATTGAGCAAAGCGCCACCGCACCGGACCCGGCTGACATGCTGACCGCCCCCGGTCGGTTGCTGGCCTCACCTGACTTGGCGCGGTTTCTGAGCAACCAAACCGGACTGCCGCCCGTTCTGACAAGCCCGGACATTCCCCCTGATCTGATCCTGACAGATATCGGTGTGGCCGAGGTTTTGCTGGACAGGAAAGGTCAAATCTCAAGGCTGATCATTCTGCCAGACCAGCCACGCGCGCTTCCTGCAATCTCCGCGATAACACCCGAGCTAGAGCGGGTCGAAGCGTCGTCGCAACTGGACACGACGCAACTGACCGACAGTTTTCACTTGAACCTGTCAGCCTTTGGGCTGTTGTCTTTCGCCGTTGGCCTGTTCATCGTGCACGGAACGGTTGGGCTGGCTTTTGCGCAGCGTCGGGGGATGATCCGAACGCTGCGGGCGCTTGGCGTTTCCATGCGGCAACTGGTCTGGGTGATCCTTTTGGAACTGTCCTTGCTGGCACTGTTCGGCGGGTTGGCAGGGCTGATGCTTGGGTACTTTCTGGCGGGCGCGCTCTTGCCTGATGTCGCAGCAACCTTGCGGGGGCTGTACGGAGCTCCGGTAAGCGGCGAAATTGCATTACAGCCGAAATGGGCGGTGGCTGGTTTGGCAATGGCTCTGGGCGGAACGCTGCTGGCCAGTGGTCACGCACTAATCCGATTGTCCCATATGCCCCTGCTGTCCGGCGCCGGAATTCAAGCGTGGCGGACAGCCGCCTTTAACGGTTTCACCACCCCGCTTTTGGGCCTGTTGATCATATTGGTCGGCATCATCGTGCAACTGTCCATTGGTGGATTGGTCGCCGGGTTTACACTGATTGCCGGTATGCTGCTGGGTGCGGCGATGCTTTTGCCGTCCTTGCTTTCGCTGGTGATCTCGATTTTTCAACGCTTTACCAAAAGCCCAATAGCCCAGTGGATCTGGTCGGATATGCGCGCGCAGTTGCCCGGCCTATCCCTGGCGTTGATGGCGCTTCTACTGGCCCTTGCGGCCAATATCGGCGTTGGAACGATGGTTTCCAGCTTTCGCCTGACCTTCACAGGCTGGCTGGATCAACGCCTGACGTCCGAGCTGTATCTGACGGCAAAGGATGACCAGCAAGGGCGCGAAATCTCAAATTGGTTAGCGCCGCAAGTAGACGCAATTCTGCCAATTCGCAGCGTGGAACTGGCGCATCCCAGCGGACCCCTTTTTCTGTACGGAGTCGTCGACGATCAAACCTACCGCCAGCATTGGCCTCTGATTGCCTCGGGTGCGGATGTCTGGGATCGCGTGAATGCGGGCGAAGCGGTGCTGATCAATGAACAACTCGCCCGCCGTCAGGACCTGTGGCCCGGTGACGATCTTATAATCAACCGTGAATACACATTGCCCGTTGCTGGCGTGTACTCTGACTATGGCAACCCAACTGGACAAGCGATTGTCTCGATGACGCGGCTGGATCAAATCGCCCCGGGGGTTGAGGCAAGGCGCTTCGGGATACGTACGCGCGCCGAAAGTGCAACAGAACTGGCACACGTGCTACAGGACAGATTTAACCTTCCAAGGCAGGCCGTGATCCAACAGGCCGCGATGAAGGCACAATCCATGGCCGTGTTTGAAAAAACCTTTGTGGTCACTTCGGCGCTGAATGTGCTGACGCTGGGTGTCGCGGGGTTCGCCATTCTGACCAGCCTGCTGACCCTCTGGACCCAACGCCTGCCGCAGATTGCCCCCGTTTGGGCGTTGGGCCTGACCCGCGCCAGACTCGCGCAGTTTGAGCTGTTGCGCAGCGTATTGTTGGCGGCGATTACCGCGATTATTGCGCTGCCCCTTGGCTTGGCTCTAGCCTGGACCCTTTTGGCCATCATCAATGTCGAGGCATTTGGCTGGCGCCTGCCGATGTACCTGTTTCCCGCAGATTGGGCCCGATTATTCCTTCTAACCTTGCTGGCGGCTTTGGTTGCAGCGGCTTTACCCGCCATGCGCCTTCTGCGCCTGCCTCCGGCTGAATTGCTAAGGGTGTTCGCCAATGAACGTTAAATCGTGGCTATTGATCCTTGCTCTGCTGCTTCCATCCTTCGCGCAGGCCCAAGGATATGCGGGGTTGGGCGGATCGGCTGAAGGGTTCGACATTCCGCAGCCGGGATACCGATTCAAGTTTCCGCAGGACCACGGCCCACACCCGTCCTTTCGCATTGAATGGTGGTACCTAACGGCAAACCTGACCGGAGAGAACGGGCGGCCCTACGGTATTCAATGGACGTTGTTTCGTTCTGCCCTCAAACCCAAAGAAACCGAGGGTTGGCAAAGCCCCCAACTATGGATGGGGCACGCGGCGGTTACGACCCCGGATCACCACTACTTTGCGGAAAGACTATCACGCGGCGGCATCGGGCAGGCTGGTGTGACGGCGCGACCGTTCGAGGCTTGGATAGACGACTGGCACATGCGCGGGCCGGATATCAATAAGCTGTCCCTTTCGGCCAATGGGGGCAATTTCGGATATGACCTAAACCTGAACGCTCAGGGCCCGCTGGTGTTTCACGGCGACCAGGGATATTCGGTGAAATCAGGGGATGGACAGGCCAGCTACTATTACTCTCAGCCATTTTTCGCGGTCGAGGGCACGTTGCACCTGCCGGATCAGGATATCGCGGTCACCGGTCAAGGCTGGCTGGATCGCGAATGGTCATCGCAACCGCTGGCAACAGATCAAAGCGGATGGGACTGGTTTTCGCTTAGTTTCGACGACGGGAACAAACTTATGGCGTTTCGCCTGCGCGGGGATCGCAGTGACTTTACGGCAGCGACCCTGATCTCGGCAGAGGGCGAGACAACTGCCCTGCCCGATGGTTCCGTCACGTTTAGCCCGCTCGAAACGTCCACGGTCGCTGGCCGCACGATCCCGACACGCTGGCGCGTGACGCTGCCTGACCGGAACCTTGATGTCGACGTGTCCGCACTGACACCCGAGGCTTGGATGGCGACAAGGTTCGAATATTGGGAAGGTCCGGTTACGATCTCGGGCAGCCACTCGGGGCGTGGATACCTTGAGATGACAGGCTACTGAGCCCTAGCGCACGACATAGACCGAAACCGTCGAATGCCGCACAACCCGCGCAGCGTTCGGGCCCAGCAAGTAATCCTTCAGGTCCGGTTTATGCGCCCCGATCACGATCAGATCGCTGCCTGCGCCCTCGGCCGTTTTCAGAATTTCCTGATAGGCCGTTCCCGTCGCGACAACATGG
The DNA here is from genome assembly GCF_013034565.1 of Ruegeria sp. HKCCA5491. Taxonomy (NCBI): domain Bacteria; kingdom Pseudomonadati; phylum Pseudomonadota; class Alphaproteobacteria; order Rhodobacterales; family Roseobacteraceae; genus Ruegeria; species Ruegeria sp. HKCCA5491. The sequence continues at coordinate 179,098 of NZ_WQGG01000009.1, read as the reverse complement.
CGGATTTTTTCGTTCCGCTCTTTGCCAACCGCTGCGACGCACATCTCGACCAGTTTGGAATGCGCTTCTTCCATCGCCTTGTCGTGAAAGTCTGGCTGGAAGAACCCGGAAACCCAGCTTTCCCCGAAATCGGGAAGCACCGTCACCACATCCAGTTGCGCATTATCCTGATCCGCCAGAGCCGCGGCTTTGCTCAAGACATTGCTATCCAGTTCGCCGTTGCTGATGTCGACGGCACAAAGCACCGAGTTCGTCATGCGGGCACCTCTTGTCTGGCGGCTCGGCCGCGTTGCAGGAATGCGATCAGACCCAGAAAGATCATAGCGGGAATGTAGATCAATTGCTTGGGAGGCTGGCTGGACGGCAGGCTGACCGAGGTTAGACGCACCGCGTCATCGCCGTAATAGTCGAACATATCCAGCTCATCCGCCACGGGCGTGCCAAACAGCGGCTCTTCTAGTTTGACCAACCCGTCTTCTTCCAGAAGAAGCAAGCCCATGGCATCAACCCGCGCCGCGCCGCCCTCTTCGCTGCCGACCGTGACGACAACGGTTGTGTCAGTCATCTCGAGCGTGTCGAAATCCGGGCCGCTGACGACCATGCGTACTTCGGTTCCGGGCGGGGTCTGCCCGATGGTTTCCACAAATGCAGCAGGCTCGACCGATGTATAGGGCGGCGCGATGCGGTCCATGAAATAATCCGGCCTGAACAATGCAAAGGCCACCGCGATCAACGCCACGCTTTCGTAGATGCGGCTGTGGGTCAGGAAGTACCCCATCGTTCCCGCCGTAAAGACAAGGATCGCTATGGTCGCAAATATCGCGACGATTATCCCTTCTACCCACGTCACATCGATCAACAGCAGGTCAGTGTTGAAGATGAACACAAAAGGCAGCGCCACGGTGCGCAGGCTGTAGAAGAACGCGGTGAACCCGGTCTTGATCGCATCCCCACCAGATACAGCAGCGGCGGCGAAACTGGCCAGGCCCACAGGCGGTGTCACATCCGCCATGATACCGAAGTAGAACACAAAGAGATGGACCGCGATCAGCGGCACGATCAGTCCGCTTTGCGCACCCAGTTCAACGACAACCCCGGCCATCAATGAGCTTACTACGATATAGTTCGCGGTGGTTGGCAGGCCCATGCCAAGGATCAGACTCAGCAGACCGACCATCACCAGCATCAGGATCAGATTTCCGCCTGACAGGAACTCGACCAGGTCGGCCATGACCTGCCCCACTCCGGTCAGGGTCACGGTACCCACGATCACACCCGCGGTGGCCGTGGCCAGAGCGATCCCGATCATATTGCGAGCGCCGTCGATCAGGCCCTGCCACAGGTCGGCAACACCGTCGATGAACGTGTCATAAAGATTGCTTTGCCCCCGGAACAGCGCCTTGAGCGGCTTCTGCGTCAGCAGGATCACAAACAACAGCGTCGTCGCCCAGAACGCCGACAACCCGGGAGATTTCTGTTCGATCATCAGGAAATAAACCAACACGATGATCGGCAGCAGGTAATGCAGACCGGCTTTGTAGATATCCGCGATCACCGGCAGCGTAACTTCCTTGGCATTCGGATCGTCGGGCTCAAGGTCAGGCACCTGCGCGGCAAGATACAGCAGCGCCACGTACACCGCGCAGACAATAAGGCTCAGGATCAAACCCGCCGACGACGGTGCCCAGCTTGTCACGGCCTCGACCGGGAACTGCGAGCCATAGCAAAGACCGGCAAAGACCAGGAAGAAGGACAACATTCCCACAACAGTCCGCGCCAGATGCACATCGCGGTCACCCAGCGTGGGCATGTTCCGCTTCACCGCCTCAAGGTGGACGATATAGACCAGTGCGATGTAGGAAATCGCGGCAGGCAGGAAAGCATGGGTGATCACCTCGACATAGGAAATGCCCACATATTCCACCATCAGGAAGGCGGCAGCCCCCATAACGGGCGGCATGATCTGACCATTCACGGAGGAGGCAACCTCGACCGAGCCTGCCTGTTCACTGGAAAAGCCTACCCGCTTCATCAGCGGAATGGTGAAAGTGCCGGTGGTCACCACGTTCGCAATCGACGAGCCCGAGATCAGGCCGGTCGCGGCCGAACCCACAACGGCGGCTTTGGCCGGACCGCCACGCAAGTGGCCCAATGCACCAAAGGCCATCTTGATAAAATAGTTCCCCGCCCCCGCCTTATCCAAAAGCGCACCGAACAGAACGAAGAGGAACACGAATTTGGTGGACACACCCAAGGCAATGCCGAACACGCCCTCGGACGTGATCCACATATGGCTCATGGCTTTCTTGAGGCTGGCCCCTTTCCAACGGATAACTTCGGGCACCCATTCCGACGAGCCAAAAAAGACATAGGCCAGGAATATGGTCGCGATGATCGCCATCGCAGGGCCGAGCGCACGGCGCGCGGCCTCAAACAGCAGCAGCAGACCACCCAGCGCGACCCATTTATCGGTGTCATCGGCCAGACCGCCTGCGTTTACGATCTTGTCGTAGAAGAAATACCCATACAACGCCAAAAAGGCGCCAAGCGCGCCCATGATCCAATCCTGCACGGGGATATAATCCCGAGGGCTGGACTTGAGCGCAGGATAGGCGGCAAACGCCAAAAACATAGCGAAAGCCAGATGAATCTGGCGCGAGTTGTTCACCACGCTGCCCGGCAGCACCACATTCGAAACAGGTGAGGCCAAAACAACCTGAAACACGGACCACAGCGCCGCGACAACAGCCAGAAAAATTCCGACATTACCGACCGGATTACGCCCGCCCGCATCGGACGAGGCGACAAGGTCCTGTAGCTCTTCTTCGGATAGCGGTCGGTTGGATTGGGTGTCGGAACTCATCAAGATGTCTCCCCGTCATGCGGCCTTTTGACCTTATTTTCTGCCCGGTCGAGCCGGGCTTGGGTTGCGGGGCGCCCGAAGGCACCCCGCGTCAGGTCTGGCTTACTGAATCCAGCCTTTTTCTTTGTAGTACTTCTCGGCACCCGGATGCAGAGGTGCCGACAGGCCGTCTGCGATCATTTCCTCGGGCTTGAGGTTGGCAAATGCCGGGTGCAGCTTTTTGAAGTCGTCGAAGTTTTCGAAGACCGAGCTGACAACCGCGTAAACCGCGTCATCCGACACGTCGGCCGAGGTCACAAAGGTTGCACCCACACCGAAGGTTGTGGTGTCGCCGTCCGACCCACGATACATGCCGCCCGGAATGGTCGCGGTGCGGTAGTATGAATTGCCGTCGATCAGACCGTCGATCGCATCGCCGGTCACGTTGACCAGAACGGAATCACAGGCTGTGGTCGCTTCCTGGATCGAACCCGACGGGTGACCTACGGTGTAGATCATCGCGTCGATCTGGTTGTCGCACAGAGCCGCCGACTGTTCAGCCGCCTTCAGCTCGGACGCCAGTTCGAAATCGTCAAGGCTCCAGCCCATCGCTTCGAGAACGACGTCCATGGTGCCGCGCTGACCGGAACCGGGGTTGCCGATATTCACGCGCTTGCCCTTGAGGTCTTCAAAGCTGGCAATGCCGGAGTCAGCACGGGCCACAACGGTGAACGGCTCGGGGTGGACCGAGAACACCGCGCGCAGGCTTTCGAAGGGACCAGCCTCTTCGAATTTCGAGGTGCCGTTGTAAGCGTGGAACTGCCAGTCGGACTGGGCAACACCAAACTCCAGCTCGCCTTCGCGGATGGTGTTGATGTTGTAGACCGAACCACCGGTAGACTCGACCGAGCAACGCACGCCGTGCTCTTTGCGGCCTTTGTTGACCAGACGGCAGATCGCACCGCCTGTCGGATAGTACACACCGGTTACACCGCCGGTACCAATTGTGATGAATTCCTCGGCGTATGCGGCCGGAGCTAAAAATGCCGCGGTTACGACCGCGCCAAGGCTAAGCTTGCTGCTGTTTTTCATTTTTGAGAACTCCCAAACTCTTATTATGGATGAGAGACTTTTCAGCGGTCCCTCATCTGGGACCTTGCCGGTACGACAAGCCACCCCGTCTTGCAACAGGGTCAAGCATCTGAATTTTCAAAATCTCCCAACTTATTTGACGTTTCATTCAGACACTCCGCTTGTCAACCCCCGCGCCCCCCTCAACCGCCCCGAGCAGCAAATGTGAGAGAATTTCCAGAACTTTCCCCCCGAGATCAGGGGAATTCACCAGAACTGGTCGGATTGCCTTTGTTCGAAGGTGCTCACATTGAATGACGACACAGCGTGTAAAGCACGCCGGTCCTTTCGGTCATGCGCGCAAATGGACTAAGCTGGCAGAAACGGCGCAGAAAGGCCTCGGATCGTGGACAGGAAATCCCCCAGCCCGCTTTTGATAATTGCTCTGACCCTCAGCGCGGCCATCGCTGGATGGGGCATTGCCGATCCGCATGGACTGGGTCGCCTTGCGACTGCGGCTGTCGAGACACAATTCAGCAGCCGTGGCTGGTTTATCATGCTCGAAGTCAGCGGCCTTCTGTTTGTTGCAATCTATCTGGCCTTTTCGCGCTTTGGCGAAATACGTCTGGGGACCGATACGTCCGAGCCCGAATTTTCAACGCCCGTCTGGATCGCGATGCTGTTTGCAGCCGGGATGGGCGTGGGTCTGCTGTTTTACGGAACGGCCGAACCCCTGACGCATTTTGAGCTTTTGCAAAACTATAGCGACGATGCCGAAGCCGCCAGTCACGCCATGTTCGTGACCTACTTGAACTGGGGTTTCCACGCCTGGGCGATATACGGGATCGTAGCGTTGGTCATTGCCTATTTCGCCTACCGTAAAGGCCGCGCACTGCTGCTAAGCGCACCACTGCTCGCCGCATTGGGAGAGGCTCGCTGGGTCAAGGCGTTGGGCTGGGTTTTCGATCTGCTTTCAATCGTCGCCATCGCGGTTGGTCTGGCGGGATCTATGGCGATGGGCGTCTTTCAAATTCAAACCGGGGTGGCCGGTCTGATTGGTATTGAGCAGCCCGATAGCCTGACTCTTCCAATATTTGGAGCCCTATGCATCGCCTTCATCATTCCCCTGCGCAGAGACCTCGGCGACGGCATGGCGCTTTTGTCGAATGCCGCGATGCTGATAGCCGTAGGGCTGATGATCTACCTTTTGATCTTCGGCCCGACTTCGTATGTGATGGACGACATCGTATCGGGGTTTGGGCGCTACCTGTTCGGCGTTCTGCCCGCTGGTTTTTCAACGGCCGGATTCTTTGACCAAAAAATCGTCAACTGGTTCCATAGCTGGACGCTGAATTACATGATCTGGTGGCTCGCTTGGTCACCATTTGTGGGTATTTTCATCGCCCGCATCTCGCGCGGGCGAACGATACGAGAGTTTTTGATCGGCGTTATTGTCACCCCCACCCTGTTTTCCATCCTTTGGTTCGGAATCTTCGGGGGGCTAGGATTCTTTGACACTCTCAGACAGGACGGAACGCTGGCCGCGGTAAATGCCGAAAACCTTGACGCGACCACATTTGCATTACTTGAAAAGTTTCCGCTGGACGGTTTGACCCGCACGGCGACAGTTCTGGCTGCGTTCCTGTTCGTCGTTACAAGCGTAGTCAGCGCAGGCTTTACCCTTGCTATGATTGGCGCCGGAGGGGATGAGAACCCTTCGCCCCGCATTCGTACAATTTGGGGCGGGATTCTGGGGGCCCTTGGACTTGCAATGATTTTGGTCGGGGATATCGGCCTAGTGCGCTCGATCATCGCGCTATCCGCCATTGCTTTTGTGTTTATTGTTCCGGTTCTGGTCATTTGCTTGTTCAAGTCCCTCACCAAGGAGGAAAACGCATGACTGGTGGACTGATTGATACAGTGCTGAACCTAAGTGTGTTCGCCTATGTAGGCTTTCTGATTTGGCTCAGCCAGCGCCCGGATCCGTGATCCACGGTTGCACAACTTAGAAGGCGACGCTGAACACCACGCACAAAACAGCCGCCACGCCGAACCCCATTGCAAAGCGACTGAACAGCTTTGACCCCGTGATTTCCTTCCACGCCAATTGAAAAGGTTTCAAATATAGCTCGACGATCGACCCAAACGGGTTGGGTTCGGCGCGTGAAATGCCAAATTCCAGCTTTTCGTATCCTTTTGGAACGTAAAGCGTGCCAAACAACCAATCCCAAATCGCGAAGATAAAGCCAAAGTTTTTGTCAAAGTGCTTTTCGTCAATCGAGTGATGGGTTTGGTGCTGCGCCGGGCTGATGAAGATGTAAGACAGCCAGCGCGGATAACTGAGCCAGATATGCGAATGCCTCAGATTGTACCCCAATAGGTAAAATCCAAAGAGCACAACATTCAGCCCTCCGATCGTAAGCTGCGCGGGTTCGGACATCGTCAGATAGGCATAGAACGCAAAAGCGACCTCGGTCAGAACCACCATGAACGTACCCGTAATGAACAGGTCGACCGGGTGTTGACGATAGACAGTTACGATGTTCAGCACTTCGGCAGAGTGATGAACAGAATGGAAATGCCACAACGGTGCAAACTTATGCTGCACGTAATGGGTTAGGAAAATGGCAAAATCAATCGCAAGGACCGCCACCAGAGTATATGCCAGTGACGTGAATACGGACAACGTGAACAGGGCCTCCTGACGCGGTCCGAGCACTGACTCAAAGACGTTACCGAATGCGTTGAACACGATATGCCCCGAGATCATAAAGTGGGCAATGATCCCAGAATAGATGAAAGTGTTTACGACAAAGAAATAATAATCCTGCTTTGAAGACGGGTGAAGCCAGACTTTTCGGTCAAAAATATACCCAAAAAGACCCTTCTCGATCTCATCAGGTCGGCGCTCGCCCTCTTTTCTTTCGAAGAAGAAAAACACCGTAGCCGAGATGATAAACGCTGAAACAACATAGAGATAGAATAGGCTTGTCGATGGCAGCAACGGTGCCATGAAGTTCTGAATAACTCCGTCTTTGAACAGATCAACAAACACTGCTGGATGTACCTTTTACTTCTTTTCCCAAACAGTGAGCGGAACGAGGCCGCAAGTCAACGTGCGCCTCAACCAGTCAATTTGGAAACACTGCGCGGAACGGCAGCAAGCACCGCAGGTCGCGCACGCGCGACTTTTCATTAGACCTAAGACCGCTTCCAGATTAGCACTTGAAGACTTAGTTTATTTTCGGAGCTTTGTCGGATGAGTTACTGGTTAGCTTTGTTGCTTGCGATTTGCGGAAATATTGGCGCGAACTTTGCTTTCAAGAAATTTACAGTTGAAACCGAGATATCCCGCTCGTGGTCTTCCATGCTGTCTGCCGCACTGCACCCGATGCTGTGGGTTGGACTGACGTTGGGTGTCATGCTTTTACTCAGTTATCTATATGCTTTGCGCGGGCTTCCTTTGCGCACCGCGTACACGCTTGCGACAAGCCTCTCTATCGTCGGAATTTCAAGCGTCGGGATGATCTTTTTTGGCGAGGTCATAGGTTTGAAAGCGGTACTTGGAATTGCCTTTGTTATTGTTGGAGTCGGGCTTCTGACAACCGGGTGACCTGTCCAGCAGTTTCAATTTTTACTCTTTCCTCAAAAGCAAACCGTATCCAAGGTCACCGAACTCAATCTTCTCGCCATTGGCAATCGCTTGCTTGGGCATTTTTGAGTAAACTTCCGTCAGATTACTGGCTTGCTTCAGAGCCAAGGCAGAGGGTGCAATGACGTCTGGGTAGATCATGACCTGATGACCACTATCCATGGTACCCTCCAGCCGACTAAGTATGACGTCGGTCTGTGTGTCCTTGGCAAAAATCGTATCGGCGGCGCCTACATAATTTAGATATTTAAACAACGGCCAGTCGGCCCCAATGATAACCAAGTCCTTCTCGCCAAGGCGGGTAATGGCGGGTTCGGCCAGTATGCGATTGTAGTCCCGCGTTGCATTGGCAAACACTCCAACGCCTGCAAACCAGTTATGAACTCCAAAGACCGCGACAATTAAAACAAGTACCGACACATGCCCAGAGCGTTGCAGAGGTCCGGAAATACGACTTCCCAACAATAAAAATACAGGCACAAGCGTTGGCAACCACGCTTCGAAACCTTCGGGGTGCAATCCCAGCACCATAAGCGCCTGCACGGTCAAAAGCGAAATCGCACTTAGTTCAGGGCTGGTCAGCGGGCGTCTTTCACGCGCCTTAAGAACGCGAACGACTGCAAGCAGCAACAAAACCAATGCTGCCGGAATCGTAAGAAGGAATAGGCGGTAACCCCAATAGGCCGGGTCAGTGGCGACCAACTCGTGCATGAAATGGTCCGCAAACTTGCTTTCGATGACATCCCGTGTTGGTGGGAACGCAAACATCCAATTCGCCGACAACAGGTTTTGAAAGAACGCCACCGCCGAAGCGGAAAGGCTGACCATGTCGGGCAGCACAACAACTTTGCCGTCCGTATCTAAAATTGTGTGCAACGGATCGCTGGATCCCCCGGTGCGTGCCAAGCTTAGGAACCCCGCCGCCAAGAACAGACCGTAGATTGCACAGTATTGAATAAGGTCTTTCATGACCCGCCGGGACAGGAAGAATACCGGGATTGCTATGCCTGCGACGATGCCCAACGGCTGATAGAAAAACGAAGCAACTGCACCCGCTATCGCAGTGATCCAGATCCGTTTTGACCGCGCAGAGGGCACCATCCCCGCCGAAGAGAAGGCCAAGGTAAGCAGAACTATCGTGAACAACATCGCTGAGGGATAAACCTCAAGCTCGGTTGCGTATCGCCATGTGCCGTAACTGACCCCGAATGTAGCGGCAGTAAGCCAAGACGCAGGTGAAGGCACAGCGAATTGTCGCGATAACAACCGTTCAAGCAAGATGACTGAAAGCGAAGCAAATATCGCGTTGGCGATACTCAGGATCAAAAACGGATCGGGCTCGGCCTGAAAAATTGAAACTATCCGGTAAAGCAACTGCATCGAAGACAGCCACAACAACAGCCGGACTGGCGCCTCGAAAAGGTCATGTTGCGAGATAATCTCGGCGAAATAATACGAGTCGATTGCTGTCGTATGATACTCAGGCGCAGTCACCAGATAGGAAACAGTGAGAATGCAGAACACGCTGACTCTCAGCAGCGCCTGAAAGGATTGGGTTTGCCGTGCCGCAATCATCGGGTGGCGCTCGTTTCTTGGGCCAAATCGACGGCATCCGTGTCTTCGACGGCGAAATCCGGTCTTCGCAAAGGCAGCTCGGTGCTATTAAGAGTCTTCGCGTGCCCAGCCATCGTCGTGACGTCATACTCGGCGTTCAGTTTGGACAAGAAGCGCTTCATGCGGGCAAGCTTTTCAGTAGAGGGTTGGTTCATACCGGGGAAAAAAGCCAACTGCTGCACGTCATCCCCCCCCATGAAGTCCAGCGGATGCAGTAACATCGAAGGGGCTACACCGGCCACATCACAAGCTCGTAAAGCGGATGCGTAATAGGCCGAAGCCAGCCCCTCGGACGCGCCTGCGATCCAGTGCAAATAACTGTAATGGAACGGTATTCGAGCAAACGGCATAGTCGAAACTGGGATTTCGACTATCCGCTCTCGGTTCAGGTCCCATGCATAGGGTTTTAAGGGTCGAAAGCCATCCTTTATCCCGCCGAACAGGACTTTTCGCCTTTCCTTTTGATCTGATGACAAGCGCGACTTGGCAAAATAATAAGCCCGCGCCAGAGGGCCGACGATCGTGGGAAAGGTCGAGCAGTCATAGTCATACCCACGTTGTTTCAGTACGTCCAAAACGGTTTCTGACAAACTGTAACCCGGACCCCGGAACCCCTTGGGCGTAACGCCTGTAGCAGAGTGGATCGCCTCTTCCGCGCGTTCGATTTCCTTACCGATCTCCTCGGGGGAATAAAGGTGCAACCAAGGTTCATGGTTGAATGAGTGATTGGCGATCTCGTGACCGGCATCGGCGATGGATTTTAGGATCGGTTTGTTTTCCTTGATCACCGCATCCTGCCCGACAATGAAAACCGTCATGCTTATGGAAAGCTCGTCAAGCATGTCCAGAAACCGCGGCACGACAACGTCCAAATATCCGGGAAAATCCTGCCATCCCGGATCGCCATGCGTTTTCATGTAGGACCACAGGTTATCAAGATCGAGCGACAGGCTTGCGAGCTTCTTTGTCATGCTGCTGGCCTCGCCTCGGCTTTGGTGCGACCCAGTTCGAGTTTCGCCATGGCCTCGTCCAAAACGCCCAGTGTCGCATCGACGTTCAACGTCCCGTCAATGATCTGGGCCGAGTTCACAAAGTAAAGGCCAGGCACCGAAGTCACCGATTGCGGAGCGTTCTCACGATACCCAATGGTTGGCACGGCCATCACCTCGCGTACTCTTGATACTTTTATGTCCAGAACATTGGTGCTTGCGACGTCCGGATGCACCTTTCGCAGCGCGTCGATAAATTGCAGCGCGATCCCTTCATCGCTTAGGGCCCAATACGGATCATCCTGCGTGACGTAACGTGGTAAATAGACCAGGGTTTTGCCGTCAAACGCATCGGTGCCCGTCAAAGCAGACATTTCAACGATGCCCGTGAAAGGCAGCGCCTCGTCTGTCAGGTAGGTCAGATAATAACCGGCCAGCGGTCGATCCAGTACAACAGACGCGCAGATTATGCCCTGGTAAACCACCCCATCCAGACGGTTTTTCTCGTCGGCATCCAGCCCCTCGCACACTGCCAGATTTGCTTTTGTCGGAAGTGTCGAGACAACATTTTGGAATACCTGCCTGCCGGATGGGGTTTCGACGCAAACACCTGCGGCGGAACCAAAAACCCGGCTTACGGGGGTGTTGGTTTGCACCTCGATCCCTCTTGCGGTCAACGTATCGCGAAGGGCGTTCAGGATACGGGCATAGCCACCATTCTTTACAAAACCAAGCTGTTCAACTTTTTGAACACCCTGCCGCGCAAGGTACAAACGGCGTATGCTTGACCAAATGAACGCCGCCGATGCCCGCGATGCATTATCACCCAACTTTGCCCTGAGTAGCGGCCGCCAGAGCCGTTCAAACCCAGCCTGTCCACACCAGCGGGTTAACCACTCCTGAACACTGATCTGCTCAAGCGGAGCCCCATCCCTGATCCGTCCAGCCGCCATCAACAGATAGGCAACCCGCATCTTGGTCACCAAACCAATTGATCTGAGGCGCAGATAGTCGAGTGCCCCGTTCAGCGGCATCAGCCGTCCGTCGCTGAAAAAACCTGTTCGCGTTGACCTCCATTCAACGTCGTCCCCCAACCCTATGTCGTCGAGCAGAGCGAGAGTTCGTTTATCAAACGGCAAAATCACGTGATAGAACTTGTCGTAGGTGATACCTCCGACCTGCTGCGCCATTGCAAGACCGCCCAACTCTGGCGCGGCTTCAATTAGGGTCACGCGCTTACCGGCTTTCTGCAACCGAAGCGCCAGTGCCTGACCCAAAATCCCCCCGCCAAGGACCGCCCACGTATCCGCCTGCCCAACAGTCATGACACGCTTTCCAACTCGGACGAAACGACCCCGTCTTGATAACTGTATTGCCGGTCGCACTTTGGGCAGGTCACCCTTCCCTGCCCTTCAAGGCTTCCACGGACCAAAACGTGGCCGCATTTGCAGACAGCCCCCTTCAGCCGGGCCGGGTTACCAAATACCAGATGGAACGCGCCCACGTCTTTGGTGACAACCGATCCCATTCCTACCATTGCGAACTCAGCAATTGTTATCCCGCCAGAGATTCTGCTGCCCGCTCCGATGGTGACACCGTCCCCAACAAAGGTCGGGAGCGTACTATCCTGCGGACCGGAATCCAAAAGCTGTGTGATGTCGGGGTCAGTGGCACGCGGTGTGATGTCATTGGTAAAAATAGTGCCCGCAGAAATCATCACGCCATTCCCGACCCTGACGGCATTCGGAATGTAGACAAACGAGTTTATCTTTACGAAATCGCCGATTTCGACCCCGTACGCGATATAGCTTTTGCCACCAATAATGCAGTTGCTGCCGATCTTACTGGGACCGCGCAGATGAGCGTTGTCCCATACCGATGTGCCGGCGCCGATTTCTACGCCCTTCTCGACGATCGCCGTTGGGTGAATCCTGGGCGTCACGACACCACACTCTTGGGCATGACCCTGCCGATGGTGGCAACGCCGTCAACATCAACCCATCTGCCGCCTTCTGCAATCGATGTGTAACCGGCGGATATCACGTCCACTGACGCCAGAATATCCCGCCCTGTCGCAAGGCTTTTGGTTGGTTCTCCGCGAACTCCGGCTGCAAAATCCAAGACCTGATTGGAGAATGCCTGCACCTTTCCATAACCGGCGCCAAAGGTTTCCCACTGTCCGGTCAAAGGACGCCGTATGCGCGAGGACTTCCAACCGACTTCAATGACGCCTTCGTCGCCGTACAACGCCAAGTAGTCCGAACTGTCCTTGTGGATACTCCAAGACGTTTCGATCTGCGCCAGAGCCCCGTTTGCCGTCCTGAGCGACATGAAGACGTGGTCTTCAACGCTGATATCCTGAAGACTTGGGCCCACCATGGCAGAGGCGGCGACAATACCGCCCGTGAAGAAGCGGACTATATCCACGCAATGCGTGCCATTATCCACCAAGACGCCACCGCCAGATATATCAGGCTGCGCGTTCCACCGGTCGGTCATGTCCACCACGCCCGTAAAGACGTTCTCGATCAGTTTGAGTTCGCCAATCTCTCCCGCAGCCACCTTTTCCCGCGCGATCTGAACATCATCCACATAGCGGAACTTTGACGCCATCGAGATCAGAATACCTTTCTCACCAGCCGCCGACGCCATTCTGCGCGCACTTACACCGTTAATCGCAAAAGGTTTTTCGCAGAGCACGGGTAAACCCGCCTCAATCAGATCCAAAACCACAGCTTCATGGGTCGCGGGCGGTGTGGATACGATCACCGCGTCACACAGCCCTGACAACGCCAATTCCCGATGCGACGCAAACGTCGCAGCGCCGTGGTCATCGGCCAACGAACTTGCGGCATCAAATACCGTATCTGCAACGGCAGCCAGGCAGACGCCTTCGGCCTGCTGCAGTGCTTCGGCATACGCTTTTGCAATGGCGCCAGCCCCAACAATACCAAATCGTACCATCAGCTTTACTCCGCCACGTCCAGATGCGGCACGTCAGAACACACAGCGGCAATCTGTTGTGCCAAGTAATCGACGTGCTCGTCGGTGTAACGCTCGTTCCACGGCAGAACGAGAACATCGTTCAGGAAAGAATAGGTTCCCTCAAATCGCTCGGGCGCATAGTCAACAGCTTCGGGCCGGGCAAGGTTAAAGGGAAAGCCGCTGTCTCCGAACGTCTGTTGATCACGGATCACAGCGCACTCAAACGCAGGCTTCTGGATGTATCGTGGAGCCGAGTTGATGCCAAATCCGCGTAACGCCTCGGCAACACGAACGGGGCCGCCAATTTCGGGCTGAACGATCAGCGGATATTTCCAATAGCTGTGAACAGTTTGGTCATCCGAATACGGAGCCACCAGCATAGGCAGGCCAGATATCGCGTCCGTCAGCTTTTGGGCCATCGCTTTTCTCTGGTGTACGCTGTCATCAAGCTTGGCGAACTGAGCAAGCGCCACCGCGCCTTGAAGTTCGGTCATCCGCCCGTTCAGCGCGACAAAGTAATGATCCGGCTTTGGATCTCCGTAACCCCACGCCTTGTCGATAAACAACCGTATGCGCCGAGCAAGACCTTCGTCGTTGGACGTTACAATTCCACCTTCGCCGGTCGTGATGTGTTTACCTTGCTGAAGGCTAAAGCACCCGATGTCGCCAAATGTCCCGACATGACGACCGTCTATGGTTGCGCCATACGCTTGCGCACAGTCTTCAATCACTGAAATTCCATGCTGACGGGCAACAGCGCAAATCGCCCGCATGTCTGCGGGATACCCAAAAAGGTGCGTGACGATGATGGCTTTCGTGCGGTCACTAATCGCGCGCTCAATCGTTTCCGCCGTCAGGTTTCCCGTGATCGGATCGACATCCGCAAAAACAGGTATGGCGGTCTGGTACAAGATCGGGGTTATGGCACCCATATCGGTGATCGCCGAGGTGATGATCTCGTCGCCGGGACTTGGGTCAATTGCTGAAACCGCGGCATGGATCGCCCCTGTACCCGAACTGCAGGCATACCCGAACACAGCCCCGATGGATTGGGCGAATTTGGACTGAAACTCTTTTACGAAATGACCTTTGGTCGACGTAAGCGTACCAGAGCGAATTGCGGACGTCAGTGCCACGATTTCTTCTTCACCCAACTGGCGACCGCTAGCATCCTGATCTGAAGGGAAATCGGGAACAGATGTACTCGTCATTAATCTCTTTCTCCACGAACTTGAGGGCCCGCAGAAACTTCCTGCGGGGGGATACGGTTAAAAAAAATCTTTCCGACTGCGATACTGGACATCAAGGACAGGTGATCGCGAACCACCCGCATCAGCTTCAGCTTGGACTGCCCGTATTTGCGTGTTGTCAAAACGGCCGGAACCTCGTCAATGCGCCACCCACGGCGGTCCAGCAAAGCAAGAACCTCGGCCACACCGGAAAACCCGTCATGCCGGCGGGGTAAAGATACAACCGAGCTTTTCCGATACAGGCGAAAGCACGACGTGTACGTAGCCAGATTGTTCCGAAGCAACTGCCGATAACCCCAAGACGCGCCCTTGGACAAAAACAGACGCCATTCTGGTACACCTTCCACTTGTCCCTGCGGATGGTACGGCGATGCCGTCACGATCGACGTGTCTTCTTTCAGCAAGGGCAGCATCTTGGAAATAAGCGCCGGATCGTAAGAACAATCGCTGTCGATGACCGCGACCGCCTCGTCTGTCGATGCCGCTATCCCGGTTGCCGTCGCCGCCATGATACCAAGATTTTCCTTATGACGCAGGCAGGTAACGTTCGGCGAACGCCCGAACAGGTCGTGCATGACATCCCACGTGTTGTCAGTGCTTCCGTCATCGACCAGAACGATCGACAGAACCACTTGCGAACCAAGGTTCGTCTGCAATTTGGCAAGCTTCTCTGCCAAATAGTGCAGCCCCTCTTCCTCGTTGAAACACGGTGCGACCACGGTCAAGGACTGGTGATCAAGGAAGGTATCCGCCCCACTTTGTGCGCGCGGATTGGCCGCCGGAGTGGGATCGGACAAACGCGTCATTGCACCGTCCCCGCAGCAGCCAATTCAACGGCACGCGCCACCGTCTGCCTTTTTTGCAGGATGTCCAATATCCTGGCTGCGCTGTTTCCCCGGCCAAATGGGTTTTCAACCTCTCCGACCTTTGTGGCCCAACTTTTGGGGCAATCAAGCTCCAGAAGTTCTTCCTGCAAGCGTTGCGCCGATTGACCGACAAGCCGCGCGATCCCACAGCTCACGGCTTCCGAACGTTCGGTTTCTTCACGCAAAATCAGCAGCGGCTTCCCGAGGCTTGGTGCCTCTTCCTGAATGCCTCCTGAATCTGACAGAATAACCCACGAGGCCGCCAGCACGTGCAGGAAATCCGGATAGGCCAAAGGCTCAACCAAGTGAATCTGATCGGACCCGGATAACTCGGCGCGCGCTACATTCTTGACCTGCGGATTGGGGTGGACCGGGAACACGAGGCTGATATCCGGCCGTTCTTCGACATAGCGGCGCAAGACCTTAAGGCGATCGCACATAACGGACCCAAAGCTCTCTCTTCTATGCGTCGTCAACACAATAATTCGACGCCCCTTAAGGCTGGATATCAACGACGCAACAGGCTTGGAGGGACGCCTTTGCCCCATTACATGCCTGATCGAGTCCACCACCGTATTGCCAGTCAGGAAAACCCCCGGCGCCGGTACCTTCTCGGCCAGCAACGCGTTTTTATTGCTTAGGGTTGGTGCGAAATGAAAACTGGCTATGCGGGAAATCAGCCTCCTGTTCGCCTCTTCGGGGAACGGAGAATCGATACTCGCAGTCCGCAGTCCAGCCTCGACATGACCAACAGGTATCTGGCGCTGCCACGCAGCCAAAGCACTGCCAAACGCGCTTGAGGTATCGCCCTGAACAAGAACCACATCTGGCCTCTCTTCCTCCAGAACGCGATCAATCCGTCCAACAACCCGAGAAATCACGTCATTCAATGACTGCGCGTGCTTCATGACTTCAAGGTCGTAATCAACGGGGATTGCCCATTCTTTAGCCAGAGACCGCACAAGGTCAGTGTGCTGGGACGTCATCACTGTAATCAGCTCAACATCTTCACGCTCACCCGCTTCGCGAATAATCGGCAGCATCTTGATTAATTCCGGGCGCGTTCCAAAAACCAACATGACTTTCAACGCCGCACGACGTGATTGTCTGCCCGAACGCCGACCCAAAGGTGCTTTTCCAAACACCTTTTGTTCAGACCTATTTTCCGAATGAGGGTTCCCCATAACGCTTAAACAGCGCCGAAAACTGCGCCCATTCGAGCGCACAAATAACCAAATTCACACAAACCAAACACCCCACTATTCATCATTACCTCGGGCGTAAAACTCTGCCCAAGTCACAATACTTTTCGTACTGCTCTGCTATGAATAGTCGCGAGATTTTTACTCGCAAAAATTGCCTGCCCCCACATTCAAAGTCCGTTATGGGATGCAGAATTGTCAACCGATTCGTTTAAAACGGCCTGAATTCGCCCCCGAGCATCCAGTCTTTTTAACAATTTAGGGCAAAGCGAAAGGGAAACTGAACGACAAAAAAAGTGTCCACGAAAGAGAAACAATTATGGCTATTTTGGAAATATTGACGCCCAATTTATCCCGTCAACCGTCACAAAGATCTGACTTTCAATCAGCCGTCAACGCGCCCGAATTAAGTGCGACTTGATGTCAATTTAATTGGCGATCATTCAATCCATACGCCTTTAATTTTGACGATCGCGCACAGATTTGCGACATGTTGAAGACCGATTTGAACAATTGCGGCGGGATTTGCCGAGTGAAACATGCACGTGAATTAAAAACAGGCAAAAGCTCAATTTGCCCGGCCTGTGAAAATAGAACCGAATTTGCATTCGCCAAAAACGGACACTCGATTATGCAATGCCCGGCCTGCGGAAACCGCTCGGTTGCAGGCTTGTTTGATCAGGACCACGTTGCATCAGTTTATGACGATAGCTATTTTTTTGGTGGTGGCGCTGGGTATTCCGATTACCTGAGTGAGGCTCAGTTGTTGCGAGACCAAGGCCGACGGTACGGAGAACTCCTGTCCCGCCATTCAAAAAATGGGCGGCTTCTTGAGGTTGGTAGTGCCGCAGGCTTTCTTCAAGCCGGGATGGAGGATGCAGGCTGGGCGACGACAGGCCTGGACCCCAACCAGACGATGGTTTCGCACGCTCGGGACACGCTGGGTCTGAACGCGCTGCAGGGAAGCCTTGAAGACTGCAAAGGACTGGAACCTTTCGATGCCGTCAGTTTGATACAGGTTATCGGCCACTTTCACGACCTGCCCAAGGCCATGAAATCGGTCGCGGATTTGACGCGGCCAGGCGGTATTTGCGTGATCGAATACTGGCGTCTGGACAGTTGGATGGCCCGGCTGATGGGCAAGCGCTGGCACGAGTATTCACCCCCAAGCGTCCTGCATTGGTTTACGCGATCCGGGCTTGATACGTTGATGCGGCGCCATTCTTTTTCGGTGATTGATAGCGGCAAACCAAAGAAATACATATCCGCTGGACACGCCGCGTCGTTGCTGGAACATCTTCTGGGCAGCAAGATGCCTGTTAAGCCCCTACGAATGCTGCATCCTGACGCGAAAATCCGCTATCCGTCATTTGATCTTGAATGGAGGCTGTATCGCCGCGGGTAACGTGCACGAAACCACCAAGTAGACAGCCGACTGGACGGACGGACCAAACGCATCGGCGGAAATCGCTTGCCTCGAAGCGCCAAAAATATGGCTGCCGCATTGCGCAACAAATTCACAAACGTCGAAATCGGAATTGTGGTGCCCAAGGAGAGACTCGAACTCTCACGCCCGTGAAGGCGGGGGATTTTGAATCCCCTGCGTCTACCATTCCGCCACTTGGGCCACGGACACTGAATTATCGCCCAAGAACCGGAACGTCCAGAGGCAAAAAACACCCCAACGCCAGATTGTTTTCCTCCGGTAGGTTGACGACACATCTGGCCCGTGATTTTGCTTGAACATCAAACCAACAGGATTTTAGCACCTAATGTTGCGATCGCTTTATGACTGGACCATTCGTCTGGCCGAACATCCGCACGCGCTGTGGGCGCTGGCCGTGGTTGCCTTTATCGAAAGCTCGTTTTTTCCGATTCCCCCCGACGTACTGATGATTCCAATGATCATCGCCCGACCGTCGCGCGCATGGTTGATCGCGACCGTTGCCTTGGTTGCTTCGGTATTGGGCGGATTGCTGGGTTATGCCATTGGTGCGTTTTTCTATGAAAGCATTGGACAGCCCATTCTGGAATCCATGGGCAAGGCGCACGCCATGGAGGAATTCAACACGCGATTCAACGATTTCGGATTCTGGGCCGTTCTCGGCGCGGGAGTGACTCCGTTTCCCTACAAGGTCATTACGATCATGTCCGGGTGGACCGGTATGCCCTTGGGCACCTTCGTCGCGACGTCTATTCTGGCGCGTGCTTTGCGCTTTTACGTTGTGGCAGGGCTGCTATGGGGATTCGGGGAACCCATTCGCGCCTTTATCGAAAAGCGCCTTGGCCTCATGTTCACGCTGTTTATCATCCTGCTGTTTGGCGGGTTTATTGCGGTGAAGTACCTATGACGCGTCGAAACCTTTATGTCCTGATCGCCGCCGGAGGCTCTGCTGCGCTTTTACTTGGGGCCTGGGGTTTTCAGTATTTGGGTGGACTGCCGCCCTGCAAGATGTGCATCTGGCAGCGATACCCGCATGGGGCGGCCGTTTTGATTGGTGTATTGGCGCTAGTCCTGCCCCGTAACACGTTGCTTCCGGTATTGGGCGCTCTTGCAGCGATGACAACCGCCGCCATTGGCGTTTTTCACGCAGGCGTAGAGCAGAAATGGTGGGAAGGCCCGTCAAGCTGCACTTCAGGAGACATTGGAGGCCTGTCCACACAAGAACTGATGGACCAGATCATGTCTGCCCCATTGGTACGCTGTGACGACATCCCGTGGGAGTTTCTGGGTTTATCCATGGCCGGCTGGAATGCGGCTATCTCGGCTGTGCTGGTTATGATCTGGCTCGCAGTGCGACGCGCCAGCGATTAAAACTCATCCAATTCTGCATCCCAGTACAGAAAATCAATCCAGCTATCGTGCAGGTGGTTTGGCGGGAATTTCCGACCGATATTCCGAAGCGCCTCGGCGTCCGGTTGACGTGGGGGCTTGCGCAACGCCATCCCGGCCTGACGCAACGATTTTGACCCCTTCTTCAAGTTGCAGGGGCTGCACGCTGCCACAACGTTTTGCCAGCTTGTCACGCCACCTGCCGCGCGGGGGACGACGTGGTCAAACGTCAGGTCTCCGCGTGCGCCGCAGTATTGGCAACGGAACTCATCCCTCAGAAATAAATTAAAGCGCGTGAAGGCCACGCGCTTTCTGGGTTTTACATAATCTTTGAGGACAACGACCGAGGGTATTCGTATCTCGGTACTCGGGCTTCGCACGACTTCGTCATATTCTGCGACGATGTCCACCCGGTCAAGCCAGGCCGCCTTGATCGCCTCCTGCCAGGGCCACAATGACAGTGGGTAATAGGACAAGGGGCGGTAATCGGCGTTCAAAACCAATGCCGGATGATGCTTTAGCGCACCGGGTTCCCTGACAAATTCGGTTCTGAAGTCTCCATCCATATCAGAATCGCTCCTCGCTCTGCTCTGCCCGTTTTGACATCAGAGCGGGGAACACCCGCCCCGGCCTTAACTCAACTATATATCGTGTTAAAACTCTGACAAGCCCTGAGTTTCCACAATATCTCGGGCATGGGGTAAGCTGCCTAAGTAACAGGCACGTGACAGTTATCCACAGGTTGCGTTGCCTGTGTCGCTCGGGCTATGGCGTGACCTATGTCCTGGTTCATCCGCTTCAACAAACCTTTCGACGTGTTGCCGCAGTTCACCGATCGCGCCAATGCAGATTCGCCGCGCAGCACCTTGTCTGACTTCATTGATTTACCCGGCGTTTATCCCGCCGGACGATTGGATCGCGATAGCGAAGGGTTGATGCTGCTGACCGACAATGGCCGGTTGCAGGCGCAGATATCTGACCCGCAGCACAAGATGCTAAAAACCTATTGGGTTCAGGTTGAAGGTCTGCCCGATGCTTCCGCGCTGAAGGCGCTGAGGAACGGGGTCGAACTGAAGGACGGTTTGACCCGCCCTGCAAAGGCACGCCTGATGGATGAACCCGACCGGCTGTGGCCGCGCACACCTCCGATACGGGTTCGTCAGACAGTGCCTGATTGCTGGATCGAATTGACCCTGCGCGAGGGTAAGAACCGGCAGGTCCGCCGGATGACGGCCGCGGTTGGCCACCCAACCCTGCGCCTAATCCGGGCCCGCATCGGAGACTGGACACTTGACGGGCTGGAACCGGGCCAATGGGACAGCCTGCCTGCACCTGCAATCGATGTCGCGCCTCAGCGCAAACGGGACCGCCGCCCGCGCCGGTGACAAAAACCGCGTTTTGTGATAGACTTACGCCATGAAAGTCACACCAGACATACCAAGAGCACAAGGTGTTCTGGAGGCCGCACTTTACGTCGATGATCTGGATTCAGCAGAACGGTTCTATGGCGAAATATTGGGGCTGGAGAAAATTCAACGTGTCACCGACCGCCATGTTTTCTACCGCCTCGGTGCAACGGTTTTGCTGATCTTCAATCCGGATGAAACTGAAAAGGCCCCAACGAACCTGGACCTTCCTGTTCCGCCCCACGGGGCACGCGGGCCCGGGCATGTCTGCCTGTCCATGCCACGCGCGCAGATACAAGTGATGCGCAAACATCTGCTGGACTGGAATGTACCCATTGAGGCCGAGTTCGACTGGCCGAATGGCGCGCGCTCACTCTATATCCGTGACCCGGCTGGAAACTCGGTGGAATTCGCCGAACCTCACCTTTGGGGCTAGACTTAGCGAAGGGGTTGCTTTTCGCCCCCGACGATGCGGCAGATATCGCTAGACGTCACCCCTGCTTCGCCCAATGCCGCCCGAAACGCGGCCATATGCGGAGCGGCAAAGTGCGCCTCGAGTGCAGCTTGGCTTTCCCATTCCTCATACACGCGGAACCGGTTGGTGTGGCCTAGGACCTGACTGAACTCATAGGTGATGCAGCCTGCTTCCTTGACCGTTTCCGCCACCATTTCCAAAGCCGCTTTCTCAGCCTTTTCAACACCTTCCGGCGCAACTTCGACCGTTCCTGTGACAACCAGCATTCTTAGCCCTTTCTCAATTCAAACCGTTTGGAAATCCGATCCACCGGGGTACCGTCCCTAAGAGGAACACCATAAGAGACCGAGTAATCCTGAAACCCCATTTTTTCGTAATAGCTTAGCCCCTGCCGGTTATCGGCCCTTATCGTCGCGTTGATCGCCCGCAGCCCGAGCGCCCCGGCATGTTTCGAAGTCTCGGCAAACAACGCCCGCCCTGCACCCTTCAACAGAGGCTCTCGGCGCGTGAATGTGGCGATGTCAGCGCATCCGTTGGGCAGAGCTTCGTTCAAACCCAACCATTGAAAGCCGGCGACTTCGCCCTGTTCATCAAGCGCGACATGGCAACAGATCTTGTCCGGCCCATCAAAGTAGCTTTGCGTGAATAAGGCCTCGGAATACGGGATTTCATGTGCGGTCGTGCCGCCGATGTCTATGATTTGGTTGAGGACATGGCAGGCAACTGCCACGTCCTCTCGCATCATCGGACGGACCGCAATCACGGGGTCAGAGGCTCAGCTTGTCGCGCATAAAGGCCAGCGCAACGCTGAGGCCGTCGGGCGCGATACCGTGGCCAGTGCCTTTCATGACATGGGCAAAAACCTCTTTGAAATCGGCGGCCTGCAACGCCTCGGCCGCCTCGGGCAAGGATTGCGGTGGAACCACGTCATCCGCATCTCCATGTACCAGAAGGATCGGCATCCGGCTGACGGTTTCATCGGGTAGTAGGTCTGGCTCCAGCAAACGGCCCGAGAAGGCTACGATCCCGGCCACCGGGTCTTCGCGGCGGGGGGCGACATACAAGCTCATCATCGTGCCTTGCGAAAACCCAAACAGAACCACCTGTTCGGGCAGAACGTCCTCGTCCACCATCAGCGCATCGAGAAACGCGTTGAAATCCTCAACCGCCATCGCCATTCCGCGCCGTGCTTCTTCCTCGGACGATCCGTCAATCCACGGGATCGGGAACCACTGGTAACCATTCGGCATTCCCGGGATTTGTTCCGGTGCATCAGGCGCCACGAAAAGCGTGTCGGGCAGGTGTTCGCCCAGTACATCCGCGATCCCCAGCAGGTCTGCGCCATTGGCCCCATAACCATGCACAAATACCACGACCGAGCGCGTGTCGCCCGAAACCGGCTCTTTTCGGAGCGCATTTAATACTCGAGTCATCTGATCCCTTCTCGTTCCTTTGCCACCCGGTAATAGGCCCACAGCACCCGCGCCGCAACCGACCGCCAAGGCGACCACGCCTCGGCCATTTGTCTCAGTTCTTTGTCGGTTGGACGCTTGGGCAGGTCATAGAGAATACGCGCGGCCTCTTGCAGGGCCAGATCACCGGGCGCGATCACATCCGCTCGGCCCAGCGAAAACATCGCGTAGATCTCGGCGGTCCAGACGCCAATGCCCGAAACCTCGGTAAGGATCGCGACCACTTCGTCGATTGGGGCATCCCTCAACGCTTTGTAATCTATACGTGCCTCCGCCAGCGCGCGGGCATAGCGTATTTTCTGTCGGCTCAATCCGACGGCGCGCAGATCGTCATCCGTGGCCCACATTATCTTGCGCGGGCCGGTTAGTTTCGCATCCTGCAAGCGTTTCCAGATCGCATTGGCCGAGGCCACGCTGACCTGCTGACTGACAATCGCGCTAAGCAGTTGAGCGAATCCGTCCGGTCGCCGACGCAGAGGCAACGGCCCCACCTGATTCAACGCGTAAGCCATACGCGGGCAAGCGCTGGCCAGCCACACGGCACCCTCGCTGACACAGTCATTGGTTTCGATGATACGTCCGACGGACATGTGCGCTCCGGGGGCTGAATAATCACGAGCACGTTAGGCTGCTTTGCCGTATATGCAACCCGCTTGTATGCCACGCTTTTCACGGATACGCATAGGCACATGACAATGACCGCCTCTTCCCCAAATGATAGTGTGGCCAAGCGCAACGTCGCTGTGCTGGTCGCGGTGCAAGCCGTGCTTGGCGCGCAACTGCCGATTATCTTTATCGTCGCTGGATTGGCGGGGCAGTCTCTGGCAACCAACGCTTGCCTGGCAACACTTCCGATTTCGTTGATCGTGCTGGGGTCAATGCTGGCGGCTACGCCAATCTCCGCGATCATGCAACGCTGGGGCCGGCGCGCGGGTTTTCTTTTGGGGGCAACGGCCGGTGCCCTAGGCGGGCTTGTCGGCGCGTATGGGCTGTACCTTGGGTCTTTCCCAGTGTTTCTTTTTGGAAGCCTTCTGACCGGCATCTACATGAGCGCGCACGGCTTCTATCGCTTTGCCGCTGCAGACACGGCCTCGGATGAGTTTCGCCCCAAGGCAATTTCTTACGTTATGGCAGGCGGTCTGGTTGCAGCAATCATCGGGCCTCAGATCGTCAAGCTTACCTCGACGGCATATGTCATCCCATTTCTCGGTACTTATCTGGCTGTGATTGCTTTGAACGTTGTTGGTTCAGGTCTGTTCTTCTTTCTGGACACCCCAACCCCCAACATGGCCGAGAAAGGCACACCAAGGGGCAGAACCCGGCTTGAGATGCTAAAGACGCCGCGCATCGCCGTGGCCGTCATCTGTGCGATGGTGTCCTACGCGCTGATGAACCTTGTCATGACTTCGACCCCGCTGGCTGTCGTAGGCTGCGGATACTCGGCGAATGATGCGGCGGATGTGGTAACCGGTCACGTGTTGGCCATGTATATTCCCAGTTTCTTCACCGGCCAGTTGATCGCACGTTTCGGGGTCGAAAAGATCGTTGCGCTTGGCCTCGCCATTCTGGGCGGTGCGGGTATCGTGGCCTTGCAAGGCGTTGAACTTGAAAACTTCTTTATTGCCCTGATCTTGCTGGGTGTCGGCTGGAATTTCGGCTTTATCGGGGCAACCACGATGCTGGCCGCCTCACACGACGTAAATGAACGCGGTCGGATGCAGGGCCTGAACGACCTGTTGGTGTTCGGCGGTGTGACGTTAGCCTCTTTGTCCTCGGGCGGGTTGATGAACTGTTCGGGCGGGTCCCCGGTTGAGGGGTGGACTGCCGTCAACCTTGCCATGATCCCGCTGTTGACTTTGGCTGGGGGCGCGTTGCTGTGGCTGGTCCTGCGCCCGACTGAACCGGAAACGGCTTGACCGTTACCAGCGCCCCCGGGCGACGTTCCACATCAGTGACAGCCTACGCCGGATTTCACCTTGCGCCAGCGCACTAGCGGCGACGCGATCTGGTTGCGCAATCGCCTGCCGCAACACCCATTCTGCCTGCCAACCGGCGTACAGGGCCGGACGCGCTTCGTTTGAGACAGCAGATCGCTGAGCGCGGGCGGCGTGAAGTCGATCCAGTGCCGATTTTGCCAATTGCTGCACCCCGTCCGGTGTTCCATCCAACAGGGGAACACGCCCGCGCGCCTCAAGCTCGGGGATCGCCCGCAACCAGTTCGCGACACCCACTGCATAACCGAAATTGCGCAGAACCTGTTCGTCCGCCTCGCCCAACGCCTGCGCGGACGCGACAATCAAAGTTCCGGCGCTATGGTTGAAATAGGACTCAAAATGCGCCTGATCCTCAAACGGATCACGGTAGATATCCCAACGCCTTACGGCCACATACTCATCCAACTGAGCCGCCAAATGCGGCGACAGAATACGGGACAAAGGCGTCACGACCTCATGCCTGCGTACCGCCTGCCCCTCGGCAATCTCCTGCAAAGCGTCACGCCACCATTGAAGGCGCATTTCGGCAATCATGGGTTCCTGCGTGACCCATGGTGCGCGGGCGACTTCGACATTCAACGCATAGATCGGAAACAGAACCGCCCGTGCTGTGACGGGGGCAGCCATTGCCGCCATAAACCGATCCGGGTCGGCGCGATGCACCAGTGCGGCACAGGCCTTTACGTCATCGTCGAAGGCAACGCTCACTCGGCCACCGCCGTCTGCGGTCCGCAATCGCGAACCAGTTTCCACTGAATCGCATCCAAAAGCGCCTCGAACGAGGCATCGACTATGTTCGCGCTGACGCCCACGGTCGACCAGCGCCGCCCCTGCCCGTCTTCGCTGTCGATGATGACGCGGGTGACAGCCTCGGTCCCGCCTTGCGTAATGCGCACCTTAAAGTCCACCAACCGCATATCCGCCAGCACCTGCGAATATTGCCCCAGATCCTTCGCCAGCGCTTTGGCCAGCGCGTTCACCGGGCCGCGATCGCTGCCATCCTCGTCCAAAGACTCGCTAACCGACAGCTTCTTTTCGCCGTCGACCTTCACCACGACCACGGCCTCGGACAGGCTGACCATCTTGTTGTACTTGTTCTTGCGCCGCTCGACCGTGACCTTGTATCGCTTGACCTCAAAGAACGCTGGCAATTGCCCCAGTTCGACCCGCGCCAGCAATTCGAAGCTCGCCTGAGCAGTGTCGTAGGAATAGCCCTCAGCCTCGCGCTGCTTGATCCGATCAAGGATACGCCCCAATGCCGGGTCGCCTTTATCCACCGACAAACCTGCCTCGGTCAGGCGTTTTCGCAGGTTCGATTGCCCCGCCTGATTGGACATCGGAATGATCCGCGCATTACCAACCGCACCCGGATCCACATGCTCATAGGTCGATGGATCCTTGAGGATCGCGCTGGCGTGCAGCCCCGCCTTATGCGCAAAAGCCGAAGCCCCCACATAGGCCGACTGCTTGCTGGGCACCCGGTTCAGAATATCATCCAGCATCCGGCTGATCCGCGTCAGACCGGCCAGCGCTTGCGCACTGACGCCGATTTCAAACTGCGAGGCATAGGGTTCTTTCAGCAACAAGGTCGGGATCAAGGCGGTCAGGTTCGCATTGCCGCACCGCTCTCCCAGCCCGTTCAGCGTGCCTTGTACCTGGCGTGCGCCTGCATCCACGGCGGCCAGCGAACAGGCTACCGCGTTTTCCGTATCGTTGTGGGTGTGGATGCCCAACCGGTCGCCCGGCAGCCCTGCGGCGATCACCTCGGCCACAATGCGTGAAACCTCGGCAGGCAGCGCGCCGCCGTTCGTGTCACAAAGCACGACCCAACGGGCGCCTGCCTCCAACGCGGCCCGGCAGACATGAACCGCATAGCCGGGATTGTCCTTATAGCCATCAAAGAAATGCTCAGCATCGAACAACGCCTCGCGCCCCCGTGCCACAATATGCGCGACCGAGGCTCGGACATTCTCGACATTCTCCTCCAGCGTGGTCCCAAGCGCGTGGGTCACGTGGTAGTCATGCGACTTGCCCACCAGACAGACGGCTTGCGTGCCCGCATTCATCACAGCGGCCAGCACATCGTCATTCTCGGCCGACCGGCCCGATC
This sequence comes from Ruegeria sp. HKCCA5491, assembly GCF_013034565.1. Taxonomy (NCBI): domain Bacteria; kingdom Pseudomonadati; phylum Pseudomonadota; class Alphaproteobacteria; order Rhodobacterales; family Roseobacteraceae; genus Ruegeria; species Ruegeria sp. HKCCA5491. Next base: position 152,337 of record NZ_WQGG01000009.1, on the reverse strand, counting down.
GTTTGGTCATCCCAAACGCCGTCAACCGGGCCGAGGTCTGTGGCGCAACCTCAAAGAACGCGCTGTCGGTGGGGTTCGCACCGGGCCAGCCGCCTTCGATATAGTCCACACCCAACTCGTCCAGAGCCTTGGCGATCTGCACCTTTTCAGAGGTCGAGAACTGCACCCCCTGCGTCTGCTGCCCGTCGCGCAGTGTGGTGTCGTAGAGATAAAGCCGTTCCTTCGACATCACACACCCTCCAACTTGGTCGCATCGAAGCCCGCGCCGGGTACAAGATCCACACCGTCCTTGCTCATCCGCACTTCGAGCCCTGCCGCGACATAGGCCGCCTTGAGCCGGTCCACTTCCGAGAAGTCCTTGCTTTGCATCGCTTCGACTCGCGCATCGGCCAGACGCGCCGCATGGCCCGAAAGATCTGCCGAGCCCGTATCGGCCCAATCACCCATCTCAGGCTCCAACAACCCCAGAACCCGTGAACTGGCCAACAGTCCGGCGGCATCACCATCAGATGCCAAACGGTGCAGTTCCGTAAGAGCCCCCGCCGTGTTGAGGTCATCACTCAGCGCCGCGATCACCGAGGGGGCCGCGCTGGCGGCGGGCTCGATGCCAGCTGTCAGCGCCCGCCATTTGCGCAGCGTCGCTTCGGCCTCGCGCGCCTTCTTCTCGGTCCAGTCCATCGGCTTGCGGTAATGCGTCTGTAAGAACACAAACCGGATCACCTCACCCGGCACGCCCTGATCCAAAAGATCATGAACGGTGAAGAAATTGCCCAGAGATTTGGACATTTTCTTACCCTCAACCTGCAACATCTCATTGTGCAGCCAAACCCGAGCGAACTCGCCCTCGGGGTGCGCGCAGCAGCTTTGTGCGATCTCGTTCTCATGATGCGGGAACATCAAGTCATTGCCACCGCCATGAATGTCGAAACTTTCACCCAACAGTTCATAGCTCATAGCCGAGCACTCAATATGCCATCCCGGACGCCCGCGCCCCCATGGGCTGTCCCAACCCGGCAGTTCATCGCTTGACGGTTTCCACAGCACGAAATCCATCGGGTTCTTCTTGTAGGGCGCAACCTCGACCCGCGCCCCCGCGATCATGTCATCGACCGAGCGGCCCGACAGTGCGCCGTAACGCTCTTTCCAGCTATCCACAGCGAACAGAACATGCCCCTCGGCGACATAAGCGTGGCCTTTGTCAATCAACCCTTCGATCATCGCGATCATCTGCGGGATATACTCGGTCGCGCGCGGCATCTCGTTCGGTTCAAGCGCGCCCAAAGCGCCCATATCGTGCAGATACCAGCCAATCGTTTCGTCCGAACGTTCTTGTACCAATTGCTCCAACGTGCCTGGCGAACCTGCTTTTTGCCGCGCCAAGGCCGTGGCGTTGATCTTGTCATCCACGTCAGTGAAATTGCGCACATAGGTCACGTGATCCGCGCCATAGACATGGCGCAGCAACCGATACAGCACATCAAACACCACCACTGGCCGCGCATTGCCCAGATGGGCACGGTCATAGACCGTGGGACCACAGACATACATCCGCACATTGTCGGCGCTGATCGGCACGAAATCCTCTTTCGTCCGCGTCCGTGTGTTGTGCAGTTTGATCGTCTTCATCGGTCGGCTCCTCAGAACAGCATGGGCTGTGTCGCGTTGGCGCGGGCATAGCAACTTGTCTCAGGGATGAAAACGAAAGAAACCGGCCCGCTTGAATAATCAGCAGGAAATGCAGCAAATAATGATGCAGGTCATCCGGTTCATGACACCCTGATTATCACGCAGCATCACTCTCGCCAAGTCCCCACGATCCGGCGGGTATTCGATTGACAATTGAAACGCCCTCTGGCCCTTTCAGCCCAAAAGACCACCACAGGAGCGTGCCATGAAACTGTCGCAGCGTATCACTCATCTAACCCCGGGCGGCAACGACGGCTGGGATGTGTTCTATCGTGCGCGCCGGATGATCAGTGAGGGCCACGCAATTACTGAGCTGACTATTGGCGAACATGACATTCGCACCGACCCGTCGATCCTGCAGGCAATGGACCTGTCTGCCCGGCAAGGTCACACCGGATACGCGATGGTCCCTGGCACAGATTTGTTGCGTGATACGGTCGCGGCCCGTGTGCAGGCCCGCACGGGCGTACCCACTTTGCGCCGCAATGTCCTGATCACGCCAGGGGGCCAAGCCGCACTGTTTGCCGCCCATGTTGCGGTCTGCAATCCGGGTGACGTCGGGTTGTTTCTCGATCCATACTACGCCACGTATCCCGGTACGATCCGTGGCGCAGGCGCAATTGCCCGCCCGGTGCAAACCACCGCGGACGATGCCTTTCAACCCCGCGCCGAGCGGATCGACGAAGCAGCCGAAGGTGCTGTCTCATTGCTGATCAATACGCCCAATAACCCGACCGGCGTGACATATTCCCGGCAGACACTTGAGGAAATCGCCAAGGTTTGCCGCAGGCGTGACCTGTGGCTGATCTCGGACGAGGTCTACGACACTCAGGTTTGGGAGGGCGACCATATCTCTCCGCGAAGCTTGCCTGACATGGTCGAACGGACGTTGATTGTGGGGTCGATGTCAAAATCTCATGCGATGACAGGCTCCCGTTGTGGCTGGATTGTTGGTCCCGAGGACGTCATCTCACATCTGATCAATCTTGCAACCCATACGACCTATGGCGTTCCCGGTTTCATACAGGATGCAGCCAGTTTCGCGTTGACGGCAGGCGTGGCAATGGAAGAGGAAATCGCCGCGCCATTTCGCAGGCGACGCGCCAAAGCGGTTGAAATTCTTGCGGCACAAAACACGGTCGGTCTGGTTCCGGCGCAAGGTGCCATGTACCTGATGCTGGATATCCGCGCCACCGGTCAAAGCGGCGAAGGTTTTGCCAATGCCTTGCTGGATAGGCACGCGATCGCGGTCATGCCGGGTGAAAGTTTCGGTGATGCTGCTGCGGGGCACATTCGCGTAGCTATGACAATTGACGATGACCGCTTTGCTTCGGCGCTTCAGACAATTTGTAACTTTGCAAGTGAACTGGCCGACCGCCGCGCAGCCGAGTAGCGGTGTTCAAAACCGAAACGTTGTCCGCAGGTTGAACACGTTGGAATCAAGGCCGCCTTCGGAGCGGGTGACATCGTCGAAATTCTGGCGCAGCGCCTCGCCACTGATGACAAAGTTCTCACCGATCGGATAAGCGACGCCAATGCCGTAGACAGCGGCGGTGTCATTATCGACCGTCGAATCCACGCGCGCGGCTCCGACCACGACATACCCCAGCGCGGATCCAAAATCGTATCCACCCCGCAATTTCAGACGTGTCATGCTGTCCAGGCTACCCTCACCCTGCCCTAGATTCAGAGACAAGCGGATATATTCCAGCTCACCCCCAAGTACGAAGTTCCCGAAGTCATGATCGTACCCGACATGAGGACCAAAAGTCAGGTCACTGCCGCTTGAACCATTGGGCCCATCTGCGTCGGCATACCCAAAGCTGAACCCGGCATAGGCCCCGCTCCAATCCTCGGCTGCTGCCGGGGCAGCGCACGTTATGATCAGAGTGGCGATAAGGGCCGAACGGGGTATCACAACTTTCACCAAAAACCTTTCAATAAGGAATTCGAGAATTTAGTTCACTTTCGCATAAAACTGGGTCGCAATCGTTAACAATCAATTGAGATCACGAACCGCTCTTAAATAAGTGACAGAAGTATAACAGATTTCCCGCGTTTCGGTAGAAATTATTGAACTCTTTCGCATCTTTGATCCGCACCCAAGCATCCATTTCGTTTTTGAACCCCAAAGTCGCAAACAGGACAGAATGTCGCGACCTGTATTGAAAGACTGATAGCATAAGGTGAGGACCTGCATGCAAAGCGACGTTTGGAAGATCCGTCTGATCAGCCGCACAATAGGCGCGGATCGAGGACGCGCGGCCCGAGGGCGCCCGACGGGGGTGTAACCACATTCACCCCCCTCACGTGCCACCTAGCGGAATCTCAACATGAACGATCAATCCCGTAATAATTCGCGCAGCGGCGGACGCGCCGCGCGCCGTGCCGCCCGTGCCTCTGCCCTTCCGGATCATTTGCGTCCCATACGCCCGGGGCTTGAGGGCGGAACCTACAAGCCGTTGACCCAAACTCAGGTTGAACAAATCCACGACGCAGCGCTGACCGCGCTTGAAACGATTGGTTTGGCAGACGCCCCGCAAAGCGGGATCGACTATCTGGTCGGTGCCGGATGCACATTGGGCGATGATGGCCGCATACGGTTTCCCCGGGCGTTGGTTGAAGACACGATCGCCAATGCCAACCGATCAGTTACCCTGTGCAGTCGTGACGGGAATACCGATCTGGAACTCTCGGGCACTCGCGTTCACTACGGCACAGCCGGGGCTGCTGTCAGCATGGTGGACGTGCACGGGCGCGAATATCGCGACTCGACCGTGCAGGACCTGCACGACGCAGCCCGGATTTGTCAGCAACTTGATAATATCCATTTTGTTCAACGCCCTATGGTGTGTCGTGACATTTTCGACAATCAGGAAATGGACCTGAACACAATCTACGCAAGCTGTTCGGGAACTTTCAAACATATCGGCACGTCTTTCACTGAACCAAGCCATGTCGCCCCGGCCATGGAAATGCTCCACATGATCGCGGGTGGTGAGGACAAGTGGCGCGAACGTCCGTTCGTCTCAAACTCGAATTGCTTTGTCGTGCCGCCGATGAAGTTCGCCACCGAAAGCTGCGAAGTGATGGAAGAATGCATCAAAGCAGGCATGCCCGTTCTTCTTCTTTCCGCAGGGATGGCCGGAGCGACCGCACCTTCAACCATCGCCGGTGCCATCACGCAAGCCACGGCGGAATGTCTTGCAGGATTGGTTTACGTAAATGCCGTAAGTCCTGGGGCACCAGCCGTTTTTGGCACTTGGCCATTTGGTTTGGACCTGCGCACCGGGGCAATGTCCATCGGCTCGGGTGAACAGGCCCTTTTGACCGCAGGCTGCGCCCAGATGCACCAGTTCTACGACCTGCCCGGTGGGGCTGCAGCGGGGGCGTCGGATTCGAAAATGCCGGACATGCAAGCAGGATGGGAGCAAATGTGCTCGAATGTCATGGCGGGGCTGTCTGGGGTTAATATGGTTTACGAAGCAGCCGGAATGCACGCTTCGCTGCTAGGATTTTGCTTTGAAAGCCTGATCTTGGGGGACGATCTTATCGGACAGGCCCAGCGTTGCATTCGCGGAATTGAAGTGAACGAAGAAACGCTGGCCTTGGATCAGATCGCCGAGGTTTGCATGGGCGGACCCGGGCACTATCTGGGTACCGACGCAACACTCAGCCGTATGCAGGCGGACTATGTCTATCCGACCTTCGGTGACCGGACATCACCAAAAGAATGGGCCGAACTAGGCAAGCCGGACCTGATCGAAAAGGCGACCGCGCGGAAAGAGGAAATCCTGTCCAGCCCGTCACGTGCACAGTTTGATCCGCTGCTGGATGCCCAGATCCGCGCCCGGTTCAACATTCACCTTCCGACGTAATCCAAGAAAAAAAGGGGGCCGAAGCCCCCTTTAAGTTTCGCCATCCAGGCTCATATCGTTGACCGCCCGGTGTTTTTTTGCCTGCGGCCTGGACTGCGCATGGGACGAGCGCACCCGTCCCGTGAAAGAGTGGGAAAGAGCAATATTCCGCCCCACCCTGTTCCCGGTCGACACGGGCATGTCGACCGAGTGGAGCAAGGCAGCTTGGGTAAGTCTCAGTGCCTTGCTCCGTATTCGTCGGGACCGGATATCCGGGGGGAAGATCGCGGTCCCTACACCCCGTTGCCGGGGCGTTTGCTTTATTGTTTTTTCCGAACCACCTCAAAAACAGAGGGTATCCTCATCTCTAACTCAGATGGAATTCGGTCCGAACCGTGCGTCGGGAAGCGACCATTGAAGCTACTCAACACGCTAATCTGATCTCGTTTGTCGAAAGACTTAAGTTCCACCACCGACCCCGGCGCCCAATGTTCAAAGATATCGTCCAAATCAAGATACAGGACACAAACTTCGTGATCGCCTTGAGTTTCGAAAGGTGCAACTACTTCACGTTTAAGCTTCCCAATCTGACAAATACCTTGGAACATTCGTTGGCCTCCTTTAGCTACACCCGCTTGTTGCCCCGCAGGTGTTGCATTTCATGCAGGTGCCGTTCCGCACCAGCGTATAATTTCCGCACTCGCCACAAGGATCGCCCTCATAGCCTTGCATCTTGGCTTTGGTCCGGGCGTCCATTCCGGTTGCGACGGCGGTTTCCGCGACAGGGGCCTCAAACGCCGCAGCAGCTTCGGCCATACCGGACAAATCCGCCTGGGGATTGAACACCGCCAGATCCTGCGGCAACCGCTTGCGCAGATACCCGGTCGAACTGATTTGTTTCAGCACTTCCAGCGACTTGGATGCCGCAGTATCAGTGACTTCGGAGACATTCGAGACACCTTCTTCCTCACCGCGGCCCAGATCATCGAAAGTTGCACCTTCGGGCTTTACGTGGGCCAGATCGGTGCGATCCAGATAGCTGACGGCCAGTTCGCGGAAGATGTAATCTAAGATCGACGTCGCGTTCTTGATCGAGTCGTTGCCCTGCACCATCCCCGCCGGTTCGAACTTGGTAAAGGTGAAGGCATCCACAAACTCTTCCAGCGGCACACCGTATTGCAGGCCAACCGAGACCGCGATGGCAAAGTTGTTCATCATCGCCCGGAATCCAGCACCTTCCTTGTGCATGTCGATGAAGATTTCACCCAATTGCCCGTCTTCGAACTCACCGGTGCGCAGGTAAACTTTATGGCCCCCTACGATCGCCTTCTGAGTGTACCCCTTGCGGCGATGCGGCAGTTTTTCACGATGGCTACGGATGACTTCCTTGACGACCACCTTTTCGATGACCTTTTCGGCCAGCACCTTCGCCTTTTCCTGCGGCGAGCCGCTTTCCAGAACTTCGGCCGCCTCGTCGTCATCCTCGACCAGCGCAGCCGCCAGCGGTTGCGACAGTTTCGAGCCGTCGCGATAGAGCGCGTTCGCTTTCACACCCAGTGACCACGACAGTTCATACGCCTTCTGGCAATCTTCGATGGTCGCGTCATTCGGCATGTTGATCGTTTTCGAGATCGCACCCGAGATAAAGCTTTGGGCCGCGGCCATCATGGTGATGTGGCTATCAACCCCAAGGAAACGCTTGCCTTTCTTGCCGCATGGGTTGGCACAATCGAAGATCGCATAATGCTCTTCTTTCAGGTGCGGGGCACCTTCCAGTGTCATGGTTCCGCAGACGTGGTCATTGGCTGCTTCAATATCGGCCTTGGTGAACCCAAGATGGCGCAGCAGGTCAAAGGTCGGGTCATTCAGCTTGGTCGCCGGGATGCCCAACACGCCGGTGCAGAAATCCTCGCCCAGCGTCCACTGGTTGAAGACAAACCGGATGTCGAACGCACTTTCCAGCGCGGCGTCCACCTTGGCCAGTTCATTCGGCCCAAACCCGTGACCAGTCAGCGACGTATGGTTGATCCCCGGCGCGTTGCCGATGGTGCCATGGCCTACCGCATAACCCACGATCTCTTCGATCTGCGCCGAGGAATAGCCCAGCTTTTCCAGCGCCGACGGCACCGAGCGGTTGATGATCTTGAAGTAACCGCCACCCGCCAGCTTTTTGAATTTGACCAGCGCAAAGTCCGGCTCAATCCCCGTAGTGTCGCAATCCATCACCAGCCCGATGGTACCGGTCGGCGCTATCACGGTGGCCTGCGCGTTGCGATAGCCGTTCTTTTCGCCCAAGCTTAAGGCATCATCCCAAGCGGACATTGCCAGATCGACCAAACGCTTATCGGGGCAGTTGCCGTGATCCAGAGGCACCGGCTTCACGGCCAGCTTTTCATAGCCCGTCGTGACACCCTGCGACGCGCGGCGGTGGTTACGAATAACACGCAGCATGTGGTCCGCGTTCCGCTCGTATCCCTTGAACGGCCCCAGTTCACCCGCAATCTCGGCCGAGGTCGCATAGGCCACACCGGTCATTATCGCGGTCAGCGCGCCACAGATCGCCCGGCCCTCATCCGAGTCGTAGCTGTAGCCCATGTTCATCAACAGACCACCGATATTGGCATAGCCCAGACCCAAAGTGCGGAAGTCATAGGACAGCTGCGCGATTTCCTTTGACGGGAACTGCGCCATCGTCACCGAGATTTCCAGCGTCAGCGTCCAAAGGCGCGAGGCGTGCATATAATCCGCCGCCTGGAACTCACCCTCCTTAAGGAAGGTCAGCAGGTTCATCGACGCCAGGTTACAGGCCGTATCATCCAGGAACATATACTCGGAACACGGGTTCGAGCCGCGAATCTCACCATCCTCGGGGCATGTGTGCCACTCATTGACGGTGTCATGGAACTGAATACCCGGATCGGCACAGGCCCATGCAGCGTGGCCGACCTTTTCCCACAGATCGCGCGCCTTGACGGTCTTGGCGACTTGGCCATCGGTCCGATTGATCAGCTCCCAATCGGCGTCTTTCTCGACCGCAGTCAGGAACGCGTTGGTCACGCGGATCGAGTTGTTCGAGTTCTGACCCGAAACCGAGCTGTAGGCTTCGGAATCCCAATCCGTATCATAGGTGGGGAATTCGATGCTGTCGTGGCCCTGCCGCGCATAATCCAGCACGCGCTTGATGTAAGTCTCGGGGATCGCGACCTTTTTTGCCTCGCGAACCGCTTTCTTCAGGCTGTCATTCTTGTTGGGATCATACGCATCGTCCTGCGCGCCGTCCCATGAGCGGATGGCCTCGAAAATGCCGTTCAGCATCTTCTCGTGCATCTTCGATCCGGCAACGATCGAGGCCACCTTCTGCTCTTCGATCACCTTCCATTCGATGAATTGCTCGATGTCCGGGTGATCTGCATCGACGATTACCATCTTTGCTGCTCGACGGGTTGTCCCGCCTGATTTGATCGCGCCAGCGGCGCGGTCGCCGATCTTGAGAAAGCCCATAAGGCCCGAGGACTTGCCGCCACCCGACAGCGCTTCGCCCTCTGCACGCAGATGGCTGAAGTTGGTCCCGGTACCCGAGCCATACTTGAACAGGCGCGCCTCGCGCACCCACAAATCCATGATGCCGCCTTCGTTCACCAGATCATCATCGACGGACTGGATGAAACACGCGTGCGGCTGCGGATGCTCGTAAGCAGATTTCGATTTTGTCAGCTTGCCGGTTTTATAGTCGACATAGTGGTGACCCTGCGCAGGACCGTCGATTCCATAAGCCCAATGCAAACCGGTGTTGAACCACTGCGGGCTGTTCGGCGCGGCGCGCTGAGTGGCCAGCATATAGCGCATCTCGTCGAAATAGGCGCGCGCGTCTTCCTCGGTCGAGAAATAGCCGCCCTTCCAGCCCCAATACGCCCATGCACCTGCCAAGCGGTCAAAGACCTGCTTGGACGACGTCTCACCGTCGAATTCAGCGCCATCGGCAGGCACCGAGCGCCACAGGAATTCGGGAACGTCTTTCTCTTTAACCTTTTTCAGCTTGGACGGAACACCGGCTTTGCGAAAGTACTTCTGCGCAATGACATCGCTTGCGACCTGGCTCCAGCTGGCAGGAACTTCAATGTTATCCAGGCGAAATACTATCGTCCCGTCTGGGTTCCGAATCTCGGACGTTGCAGACACAAAGTCCAGGTCCGCATATGCATCCTGCCCCGATGTAGTGAATTTTCTGTCAATCTTCATGTCCGCCGCCCTAGATTCAATCAACTTATTCTTTGGTTTCAGGTCCGAAACTGTAGACCTTCGACCGCGCCAGAAATTTGGGCGCAAAAGACCGTTCGCTGCCTATGACAGCGCAACCCGTCCAAACGGTTGCACGTTAGTATAGCTGTGCTTTCCGACCCTCGCCCTGTACCATCTCTGGATTTACTACCAGATTTAGTGGCACCACCTTCGGCCCATACAAGTTGACGCATTCAGCCATAGATCGTCAACGTCATTTTTCGGTCATTTTTTGAATCTTTACTGTTGACCGGTTCGCATTCGAACACTCTCGAACTTTGGTGGCCGATTCCTCCACAGCTTCATCCACCACTCTTGGCCGATGAACACATGTTCGGGAGAACCAATTAACTGTGTTGCCTAGTATGGTTATCGGCATTTGATAAACCCGCGCTATGATTGCCGTGTCAAAAAAGAATCGGTGCAAGGACGGTCATGAAGAAAAATTCGGTCGGAAATTTTTGCAGGCCAAAAATTGGGCAAGCAGTCTGATGAGATGGATTGGATTGGTTCCTCTGATTGGCCTGATCGTGGCCTGTACACCACAAGATGTGCCCCTTCCATCGCGCAGCGCGCAATTCGAAAACTATCCAGAGCGCTTGTTAAAAACCTTTGAAATCGGATGCGACGGACCCGGCGAACAGTTTCAACGGCTTGGGAATCGGGTTTTTGAATGCTCCGAGTTGCTACCCCCGGATACGACGGCTTACCTGATTCTCAACTACGACGGTTACCCGCAGGATCTTCCCACCAGTGTCATGCGGCTGACATCGACCAAGAACTCAACCGGGTACCGAGTGGATGCTGATTTGTATTTTGACGTACCGCGACGAACAGGGCCTGCCGTTCAGGTCCCTGTGGAAAGCGAAACGCTGGATAAGGCGCTGACAGCGCTTTATCAGGCTATGGGTGGATCACCAGCGATTTAAGAAGAAGTGGTCGGGGCGGCAGGATTCGAACCTACGACCCCCTGTACCCAAAACAGGTGCGCTACCAGACTGCGCCACGCCCCGGACCGTGCGCCTTCCTAACGATGCCTTTCTGATTTGAAAAGCCCTAACAGGGCCAAATTGCGGGACCTTGTGCAAAAATTTCGTGCTGCACCTCGGTTCCCGGCGTAATCGAATACCGTGCAGACAGCCCGGCGTTGATTTCCAGTACGGCAAACACGGAATCACCGCCTTCAATCGGCGTCAAATCGCCAGGAACAGCGCCCTGATGAATGTGTGTGATTACACCTGCCCGGTCGATGAAAATGATATCGAGGGGAATCAGTGTGTTCTTCATCCAGAACACAACAGGTTGTGGAGGATCGAAAACAAAAAGCATGCCCGACCGTGTCTGCAGTGATTCCCGGAACATCAACCCACGGGATCGCTCTTGCGGCGTGATGGCGAGCTCGACATCAAAACCCGCCTGCATCTTGTCATTCTTCAGGTTAACGCGATCCGCACGGCACGCGGCCAGCGCATCTTCGGTCCATAGCAGAGAGTTAAAAGCAAGAACCGTGAGAAACCTGAGCATTGTCCGACTTATTCGTCCAAAGCCGCTTCCCAGGCCAGCACCTGAGCCGCCATACGCCCGCGCTTGCCGTCGATAACGCGCATCGCCAACGCCTCTCCGGGCTGAAGATCAGCCAATCCGGATCGACGTAGAACCTCGATGTGAAGGAATACATCTTCGTCGCGCCCAAAGACATTCGCAAAGCCAAAGCCTTTGCCCTTATCGAACCACTTCACGCGTGCAGCTTCCAACGGAGCTTGCGCGATCACCACTGGATCGAGCTCGGCAAAATCGGCAAGCATCATCGAGTCGGTACGCACCGGCGGGTCGACGCTGACCACTTCAACCGCCTGAACACCACGATCGGTGCGATGCGTCATAATCTCGATTCCCGCGCCGTCAGCTACCGAGCTTTGGCCGAAATTGCGCAAAACATTTACATGCAACAGAATATCAGGACCGCCCTCATCAGACACAACGAATCCGTACCCCTTGGCGGGATCGAACCATTTTACGTGTCCACGGACGCGGTACATGCTGTTCAGGTCTTCTGGCACAGTGTTTCCATCGCGAGTTTTAGCACTTCGTTAAGAGTTCGATGTGTATGGGAATAGTCCGCAATTTCAAGCCGAAAAAATCCTTTATTCTCCGAGTCTTGCATTTCACGATACGCGAACGTCATGGATTCAGCCTTTGAATTTGCCAGGGCGAGCCCGAATGATCGCGTTGCCATCGAAACCGATCGTGCAGTCGAAACGCTCCGTCCGCCCAAAACTCGATCTCGACCGGCTCCAGCCTGTAACCACCCCAGAACGGAGGGCGCGGCGGATTCGGCCCCAGTTTCGCCGTTACTTTGGCAACCTCAGCCATCAAAGCCGCGCGACTACTCAGAGGCTGCGACTGCTTCGATGCCCAGGCCCCCAAACGGCTTTTTAAAGAACGGGACGCATAGTATTCGTCTGCCTGCGGCCCACTCTCGCGTGTTATTGTACCACGAACTCGGATTTGACGCCGCAAAGATTTCCAATGCATCACAAATGCGGCTTTGCCAGCACTGTCGAGCTCAGCAGCTTTGGCGCTTTCATAGTTTGTATAGAAAACAAAAGCGTTCTGTTCGATCTCTTTCAACAGAACCATGCGCACGTTCGGCAAACCAGAATCATCCACGGTTGCCAAGGCAATCGCGTTCGGATCGTTCGGTTCACTATCCCTGGCCTCGTCCAACCACCGCGCCGCGATAACAAACGGATCGGTGCCGGCGAAGATGCCGTCTCGTTCGTTCATTTCCATCCCCTGGAAACTCTTGCCTTCCACCCTAGGGCGAGAACCCGCCTCGGGCAAGAGCGCGCGGCCTTGATGCCGCGCATCCAATGGCATAAACCATCTCAACATGACGCGAAGACAGGCGGAGAACCGAACATGTCAAATCAGTTGATGGCCGGAAAGCGCGGCCTCATCATGGGACTGGCCAATGATAAATCAATCGCTTGGGGAATTGCCCGTGCATTGTCAGAAGCCGGAGCAGAGCTGGCTTTTTCCTACCAAGGGGACGCGCTTAAGAAACGCGTCGACCCTTTGGCAGCGCAACTCGGCAGCGAAATCGTGCTGCCCTGTGACGTCAGCGATGAAGAGTCAATCGACGGGCTTTTCACGGCGCTGTCGGAAAAGTGGGGCAAGCTGGACTTTGTCGTTCACGCCATTGGGTTCTCGGACAAGAACGAACTGCGCGGTCGTTATGTCGATACATCGCGCGCAAACTTCAAACTGACGATGGATGTTTCGGTCTACTCCTTCACTGCCGTCATGCAGCGCGCCGAAAAGATGATGTCTGAAGGCGGCAGCGCCGTCACCCTCACATATTATGGTGCCGAACAGGTTATGCCGCATTACAACGTCATGGGCGTTGCAAAGGCTGCGCTGGAAGCTTCTGTAAAGTACCTGGCCGAAGATCTTGGCAAGGACGGCATCCGGGTCAACGCGATCTCGGCCGGCCCCATCAAGACACTAGCCGCCAGCGGCATTGGCGATTTCCGCTATATCATGAAGTGGAACGAGTATAACTCGCCCCTGCGCCGCAACGTGACAATCGACGATGTGGGCAAGTCGGCCCTGTACCTGTTGTCAGATCTCAGCAGCGGTGTGACCGGCGAAAACCTGCACGTGGATTCGGGATATCATATCGTCGGCATGAAGGCTGTCGACGCGCCAGACGTTGAGAAGGGTTAACAGCATGAGCGCCAAGGACCGTCTGCCCCACGAAAAAGGTTTTCACATCAGCTGGGATCAGATCCATCGCGATTCCCGTGCTTTGGCGTGGCGTCTGGATGGGCAAGGCCCCGACGACGGCGCATGGCGCGCTGTGGTTGCCATCACGCGTGGTGGCATGGCCCCTGCGATGATTGTCAGCCGTGAACTCGACATTCGAACCGTCGATACCATCAGCGTGCGGTCCTATCACCATCAGGAACAAGGCGAGGCCGAAGTGCTCAAGGCTCCGGACGCGGATTTGATGGGCGACGGAACCGGCGTTCTAATCATCGACGATCTTGTCGACAGTGGAAAAACGCTGGAGCTGGTACGCGCGATGTATCCCAACGCCCATTTTGCGACCGTCTATGCCAAACCCAAGGGTCGGCCAATGGTGGACACCTTCATCACCGAAGTCAGCCAGGACACCTGGATTTTCTTCCCGTGGGACATGGCCCTGCAATATGTCGAACCCTATCGAGGAACCGACTGACGCCAACAGCAATAACACTCAGTTTTCCAACGGTCAGAGAATACAAATGCCCCGGACACGCACTGCCTCAACCTTCGCGCCACCGGTGATGGAGGCGAGGCGTTGGCTAGACGGCGTGGAATTCCCGGAAGATCGCCCGCTTATCAACGTCAGTCAGGCAGCCCCGGTTGATCCACCGCCACTGGCTCTGCGACAGGCAATGGCAGAGTTCGCGATTTCCGAAGATGCGGCCCACCTTTATGGGCCGGTGCTGGGCAATACGAACCTGCGAGATGAACTGGCAGGCCAGATCAGCGCACATTACGATGCAAAGGTTCACCCGGATCAGGTCGCAATAACCTCGGGGTGCAATCAGGCATTCTCAGCGGTGATATCAGCGATCACGGATCAAGACGATGAGGTTATCCTTCCAACCCCTTGGTACTTCAACCACAAAATGTGGCTGGATATGGCTGGCGTGCGTGCGGTTGACCTACCGACCGGCGACGACCTTCTGCCCGACCCTGATGCGGCCCGAGCGCTGCTGACCGATAAAACCCGGGCAATTGCGTTGGTTACTCCCAACAATCCGGGCGGCGTTGAATACCCTGCCGATCTGGTGTTGGCCTTCTACCAGCTATGTCGTGACGCTGGTATCCGGTTTATCGTGGACGAAACCTATCGTGACTTTGACAGCCGCAGCGGGCCGCCGCACGATTTGTTTCAGCAGCCGGGGTGGGAAAAAACTCTGGTGCATCTCTATTCGTTCTCGAAAGCCTACCGGCTGACTGGCCACCGTGTTGGTGCAATCGCAACCGATGTCGCGCTTTTGGCTGAGATTGAAAAGTTTCTGGACACCGTTGCGATCTGCCCCGGTCAGATCGGCCAGTTCGCAGCACTTTGGGGAATGAAGAACCTTCCAGAATGGCTTGCGGGTGAAAGACAAGAAATTCTGGACCGGCGCGCTGCCATTCAGGAACTGCTGCCTGTGTTAACGTACAAGGGATGGCGTCTGCTTGGGCTTGGGGCCTATTTCGCGTATTTTGAGCATCCGTTCGATACTCCGTCTGACGAGCTGGCCCGTCGTCTGGTGCCAGAGGCCGGTGTGCTTTTACTGCCAGGCACCATGTTCACGCCCACGGGCGACCCAGCAGGAAAACGCCAGGTACGCATCGCATTCGCCAATCTGGATCGCACCGGGCTGGGACAATTGTTCGATCGGCTACGTACCCTTTCCTTCTGAGCTTGCCCCCCGGCGGTGCGCGTCGTATTCAGGGCCGCAACCGACGGGGCAGTAACCTGCCACAAAGCACAAAGAGGGCAAAATGGCCGCAGGCATGAAAAACCTTTCGAAGACCTTTGTCTGGATATTGATGGGCCTTCTGATGCTGGGTCTTGCAGGGTTCGGAGCAACCAGCCTGACCGGAACAGTTCGGACAGTGGCGCAGGTGGGCGACGAGGATATCTCGGTCAACGAATATGTGCGTGAGCTTCAGCGAGAAATCCGTGCCGTCGAAAATCAGACCGGTCAACCGCTGCAAATGTCCCAAGCGATTGAGATCGGATTGGATCAGCTTGCCCTATCTCGCCTGACCGCGTTGGCCGCGATTGATAACGAAGTTGGCTTGCTTGGCATTTCGATCGGCGACGAGAACCTGCAAAAGGAAATTCTGGCGATCCCCGCCTTTCAGGGTGTCAACGGCACATTCGACCGCGAGGCCTATCAGTTCCAGCTAGAACAGGTCGGCATGACCGACACAGAGTTCGAGACCGACCTTCGCAAGGAATCGGCCCGTACCATCGTACAGGGCGCAATCATGGGTGGTATTGAGATGCCGCAGGCCCTGACCGATGTCCTGACGGATTTCATCGGCGCACGGCGCAGCTTTACCGTTGCTACGCTGACACCTGATGCCCTGACCACGCCGGTTGCCGACCCGACGGACGCGCAGGTGCAGGCGTACTATGATGAAAATTCCGACCAATTCACCCTGCCACGCACCAAGCAGCTAACCTATGCAATCCTGTCACCTGACATGCTGTTGGACAGTGTCGAGGTTGACGAGGATTCGGTTCGCCGCCTGTATGACCAGCGCTCGGCTGAGTTTTTGCAACCCGAACGCCGCTTGGTCGAACGCCTTCCCTTCCCGTCCGAGGAAGAAGCAAAAGACGCAATGGCGCAGCTTGAGGTCGGCGGCACGTCTTTCGAGCAACTTGTTCGCGACCGCGAGCTTGAACTTAGCGACGTCGACCTTGGCGACGTGACCCGTGAGGATCTGGAAGGTGCCGCCGACGCTGTTTTCGCGGCAGAACTGGATACCGTCGTCGGACCTTTGCCGTCGGTTTTCGGACCTGCCTTGTTCCGGATCAACGGATCGCTTGCTGAAAACAACACCTCGTTTGAAGACGCCGCCCCGATCCTGCATGAAGAACTGGCAGCAGACCGCGCCCGCCGTCAGATCGAGGCACAGTCCGAAGACATCAATGACTTGCTGGCTGGTGGTGCCACATTGGAAGAACTGGTCGCGGAAACCGAGATGGAGTTGGGCCAGATCGACTGGACACGCCAGAGCGAAGACGGTGTTGCCGCCTATGAAGGTTTCCGTGCCGCCGCCGAGGCAGTTCAAGAAGGTGACTTCCCCGAGGTTGCTTTTCTGGAAGATGGCTCGATCTTTGCGATGCGCCTGAACGAAGTGCTGCCCCGCCGACCTGAACCTCTGGACACAGCCCGCGAACGCGTGGCCATGGCGTGGACCCTGGCCGAAACCGGCAAAGCCCTTGAAGAACAGGCAAACGTGGTTCTGGAACAACTGAAGGAAGACGGCGACTTTACCGCCACGGACCTGCCGTTCCGGGTGGAAAATGCCCTTACCCGCACGGCCTTCCTTGATGACGTGCCTGCCGACTTCATGACGCAGGTATTTGAGATGGAGCCGGACGAACTGCGGGTAGTTCCCGGCGCGGGAACCGCCCTGATCGTGCGTCTGGATGAGCTGTTGCCGCCAGATGAGACTGACGAGCTGCGTCAAGCACAAGAGGCATTGGCCGCCCAGTTGAATCAAGCTCTGGCACAGAACATTTTCGACGTTTACGTCCGCGATGCACAGGTGCGCGCGCGCCCCGTCGTGGATCAACGTGCCCTGAACGCCGTGCAAGCGAGCTATTAAAGAGACCAAAGATGGCCCTTACCCCAGAATTCGACAGTTTCGCGCGCGCTTACGAGGCGGGTGAAAATCAGGTCGTTTACACGCGTCTTGCCGCTGATCTGGACACTCCGGTATCGCTGATGCTGAAGCTGACCGGCGCGCAAAAAGATGCATTTATGCTGGAATCGGTGACTGGCGGCGAAGTCCGTGGACGGTACTCGATCATCGGTATGAAACCTGACCTGATCTGGCGGTGCCAAGGCGAAACCTCGGCCCTGAACCGCTCGGCCCGGTTTGATCCCGAAGCGTTTACCGCGCAAGATGGCAACCCAATGGACAACCTGCGGGCGCTGTTGGCGGAAAGTCGGATTGCCTTGCCCGAAGACCTGCCGCAGGCCGCTGCTGGATTGTTCGGGTATCTTGGATATGACATGGTTCGTCTGGTCGAATATCTGCCGGATGTGAACCCAGACCCGCTTGGCCTGCCGGATGCGGTCATGCTGCGCCCTTCGGTCGTTGCTGTGCTCGACGGGGTCAAGGGCGAGGTAACCGTCGTGTCGCCTGCATGGGTCAGCGAAGGACAATCTGCAAAAGCGGCCTACGCTCAGGCGGCAGAGCGCGTTATGGATGCGGTACGCGATCTTGAACGCGCAATGCCTGCCGAAACACGCGATTTGGGGGATGCGTCCGAGGTCGCCGCGCCGGTATCCAACTTTACCAAATCCGGCTATATGGAGGCCGTTGAGAAGGCCAAGGAATATATCCGCGCAGGCGATATCTTTCAGGTCGTTCCCGCGCAACGCTGGACTCAGGATTTCCCGCAGCCGCCCTTTGCGCTCTACCGGTCCCTGCGGCGCACAAACCCGTCGCCCTTCATGTTCTACTTCAACTTCGGTGGTTTTCAGGTTGTTGGTGCCAGCCCCGAGATTCTGGTCAGGGTGTTCGGGGATGAGGTTACAATCCGCCCGATCGCCGGAACCCGTCCGCGTGGCGCGACCCCCGAAGAAGATAAGGCCAACGAAGTGGATCTGCTGGCCGACAAGAAAGAGCTTGCCGAACACCTGATGCTTCTGGATCTGGGTCGCAACGATACCGGTCGGGTCGCAAAGATCGGCACTGTGCGCCCGACAGAAGAGTTCATCATCGAACGGTACAGCCACGTCATGCACATCGTATCGAACGTTGTCGGTGAACTGGCCGACGACAAAGACGCATTGGACGCGTTTTTTGCCGGAATGCCGGCTGGCACGGTCTCGGGCGCGCCCAAAGTGCGGGCGATGGAAATCATCGACGAACTAGAACCTGAAAAGCGCGGAATTTACGGCGGCGGCGTGGGGTATTTCAGCTCAGGCGGTGACATGGATATGTGTATCGCGCTGAGAACGGCAATCGTGAAAGACCACAAACTCTATATTCAGGCAGGCGGCGGTGTTGTCTACGACAGCGACCCCGAGGCCGAATTCATGGAGACCGTCCACAAGTCGAACGCGATCAGGCGCGCAGCCGCAGATGCCGCGCGATTTACCGGCACCGGGAACAGTTAAGCCAGAGGCCAATCGCTGATTGGCCTCGCAACAGTGTTATTGAACTTCTTGCATCATGACTGCTGAAATTGGCGCCATGGCGACCCGACCACCGCGATCTTCCAGCCCCCACAACAGCAGGGCAGAGATCGTGTCAGGCCGCAACCTGCCAAGCATAACGACGGTTCCTTCCTGACCAGCGCGAAACGCCGCTTGATCCAAAAAACGACGCATGATTTTCGGGTCCTGCCGGGCGCCATCTATGTCACGAAAGATCACGCCCGACGGGATACCGTTTCGCGCAGCCAGTTTCTGCACTGTGTTCAGACCATTATCCTGCGTAATCAACCCACGCCCTGTGCCACCTGCAATCGCAGCGACCTGATCTGCGAGTTTTCTGTTGCCCTGAATTCCTGTCTCAACACCTTCGAGAATACCGACGGTTTCGGGCAGCATATCCAGCCATACAGACAAAGAGACCTCGGCATCCTGTGCGCTCGCCGCCTTGGGCAAATCTGCCATGGCCAATACCTCGAACCCTGCTGCACGGTGCTTAGCCATCTTTTCGGCAGCGTCCGGATCAGCGGGGCTGATGGCAAAACTGATTGGGTACGGGAAATCCTGCAGCGCTTCGGCACCAAACGCACCTTCGTCGTCAATCAGAATGATGGACATCAAGGGTTTCGCTTCGGGATTTTCAAACTCAGCCGAATACGCTTCGATCGGTTTTCCCGTGGCAACAACGGTTCCGTCAGCCGATTCGACAATCGGTGCGTCATCACGCTCGGTCAAGGGCACAATCCGCTTGCCGACCGAATTCGAGCTTGCATCAATCTGCTCTCCTCCGATCTGGGGAACAGACGCAATTCGCGGCAGTTCGGCCGGCGCGACCTCTTCCTCACCTTCAACTGCGATCGGATTGTCCTGCGGAAGGGTTTCGTCCTGATCCAGCGTTTCGGCATCTGCGACTTCGTCGCTCTGATCCTGAGGAATTTCTTCCACTTCGGCCTCTTCCACTACAGGCGCAGGAGGTTCAGGGGACTGTTCAGCCACCTCCGGACCCGTTTCTTCCAACGGCGTATCTGGCAACGGTGCAGGTGCTTGCGGCGCGATCGGCGCTTCGGTCGACACGGTCACATCCTGTGCTTCGGTCGGCTGTGTCGCCTGTTCCACCTGAGTCGCCGTATCGTTGACCTGAGGCTGCGTGTCTGTGGCGGTTTCCGCCTCATCCAAACCTGCTAATGTATCGGCCTGTTCCTCGGCCGGTTCAGCGTCTTGCGGTGGAATTTTGACAAGCCCGGCATCGGAGACGCTTTCTTCCACTTCAGAGTCGCTTGAAACTGATTCCACCGGCGCCGGTTCCGGAGCGTCCTCGGCGACAATGGGTTTTCTGGTCAAAGGTGTATTCAGGGACAAAACTGCACCAAGCAGTAACACAACGACCGCGCCTGCGATCATTCCACCCATAAATCCGCCCATAACAATTGCCTCTCGTCTAATTCCTGCTTCGACCGCCAGTGTGCCATCTTGCGCAGCACTCACCTGCCGGTTCGTCAAGAATGGGATGTCCTCTTGACGCTGCCCCGCAAGCCTGAGCATGTATGTGCAAACATTATATCGCGGCTCGGGGCTGCATCACCAGCCCGAAATGCCCAATCCGAGACAAGTGCCCAAATGCTGCTGCTCATCGACAACTATGACTCGTTCACCTACAACCTCGTCCATTATTTAGGCGAGCTTGGCGCTGAAATGGTCATTCGCCGAAACGACGCACTGAACGTGCAGGAAGCGATGGCCATGAACCCGGCCGGTATCCTTCTTAGCCCCGGACCGTGTGATCCCGATCAGGCCGGAATTTGCCTTGCCCTGACCGAAGCGGCGGCTGAAACCGGAACACCTCTGTTGGGGGTTTGCCTTGGGCATCAAACAATCGGGCAGGCTTTTGGGGGAAACGTTGTTCGCTGTCATGAAATCGTACATGGCAAGATGGGCACAATGCACCACACGGGCAAAGGCCTGTTTGCGGGTCTGCCCTCGCCTTTTGAAGCAACGCGGTATCATTCCCTGATCATAGAGCGGGAAACACTACCCGATTGCCTTGAGGTCACCGCCGAATTGGAAGATGGCACCATCATGGGTCTGCAACACAAAGAACTGCCGATCCACGGGGTTCAGTTCCACCCCGAATCCATCGCTTCCGAGCACGGTCATGCCATGCTCAAGAATTTCCTGACTGAAATGAAAGTCCCTGCATGAGCGACGCCCTTAAACCGCTGATCGGTGCCGCAGCCGACCGGCCCTTGTCTCGTGCCGAAGCAGAACAAGCCTTTGGCATCCTATTTGACGGTGCAGCCACCCCCAGCCAGATCGGTGGGCTGCTAATGGCCATGCGTACACGGGGTGAAACCGTTGAGGAATACGCGGCAGCCGCCGCTGTGATGCGCGCAAAATGCAATGCCGTCAAAGCCCCGGCGGGCGCCATGGATATCGTTGGAACCGGGGGTGACGGCAAAGGGACGCTGAATATATCGACCGCGACTGCGTTTGTCGTCGCAGGTGCCGGTGTCACGGTCGCCAAGCACGGCAACCGCAATCTCAGTTCAAAGTCTGGCGCGGCCGATGCGCTTGGACAACTGGGCATCAACGTTATGGTCGGCCCACAAACCGTTGAAAAGGCTTTGGAAGAGGCCGGTATTGGCTTCATGATGGCCCCGATGCATCATCCCGCAATCGCGCATGTCATGCCCACCCGCCAAGAGCTGGGAACTCGGACGATATTCAACATTCTGGGGCCGCTGACCAATCCTGCAGGGGTCAAACGGCAACTGACCGGTGCTTTTTGCCGCGAATTGATCCGCCCCATGGCCGAAACTCTGGGTTTGTTGGGATCAGAGCACGCCTGGTTGGTCCATGGCTCTGACGGAACCGATGAACTGACCATAACCGGCGTGAGCTGGGTTGCCTCAGTAGAAGACGGCGTAATCAAAGAAGTTGAGCTTCATCCCGAAGATGCCGGACTGCCGGTTCATCCTTTCGAAGATATTATCGGCGGCACCCCCGAAGAAAACGCCGTCGCTTTTCGTGCCCTTCTGGACGGTGCGCCGTCAGCCTATCGTGACGCGGTATTGCTGAACGCCGCCGCTGCGCTGGTTGTGGCGGATGCGGCTGGCGACTTGAAGGAAGGCGTTGCCAAAGCTGCCGAAAGCATCGACAGCGGGCGCGCCAAAGAAAAAATAGCGGTACTGGCCCGCATCACTCAGGAGGCCGCATGACCGAGACGGTACTGGACAAGATCAAGGCTTACAAGCTTGAGGAAGTTGCTTCAGATAAGACGCACAAGTCACTGGAAACATTAGAGAGTGAGGCCAGGTCCGCCCCGGAAGTTCGCGGTTTTGCAAAAGCACTCCAAACCGCGGCGCGTCAGGGCTATGGGTTGATTGCAGAAGTCAAGAAAGCCAGCCCGTCCAAGGGCTTGATCCGTGCTGATTTTAATCCGCCTCTACTTGCGCAAGCCTATGAGGAAGGCGGTGCAGCTTGCCTTTCCGTTCTAACAGACGCACCCAGCTTTCAGGGTGCCAAAGAATACCTGACCCAAGCGCGTGAGGCTTGTGGGTTACCCGCGCTACGCAAAGACTTCATGTATGATCCATATCAGGTCGTCGAAGCCCGTGCTTTGGGCGCAGACTGTATCCTGATCATAATGGCCTCGGTCGAGGACGAACAAGCCGCCGAGCTTGAGCAGACAGCTTTTGATTGGGACATGGACGTTTTGATCGAAGTTCACGATGAAACCGAGTTGGAGCGCGCAACAAAACTTAAAAGCCCGCTGATTGGAATAAACAACCGCAATCTCAAGACGTTCGAAACCACACTTGATACGACAAGACGCCTGTCCAAGCTGGTACCGGCAGATCGGACGATCGTGTGTGAGAGTGGCCTCAGCAACCCGGAAGACCTAGCGGATATCGCCCGCTATGGTGCGCGCAGTTTCCTGATTGGTGAAAGCCTGATGCGACAAGACGACGTTGCGCTTGCCACGCGCACCCTGTTGGCGAACCCACTGATACCCGGAGTGATGTGATGCCTTTGACGCATTTTGATGCCCAGGGTCAGGCCCATATGGTTGACGTCTCGGACAAGGCTGTAACCGACCGCGTTGCCGTTGCCGCAGGACACATCCAGATGGCGCAGGAAACCTTTGATTTAATATCCGAAGGTCGCGCAAAAAAAGGGGATGTGCTTGGTATCGCTCGATTGGCGGGGATTATGGGGGCGAAGAAAACGCCAGACCTAATTCCTTTGTGCCATCCCTTGCCTGTGACGAAGGTAGCCGTTGAACTGACGTTAGACCCCGATCTACCCGGAGTTCAAATTGAGGCTACCGTAAAAACATCCGGGCAAACCGGAGTGGAGATGGAGGCGCTTACGGCAGTATCAACCGCTGCGCTGACGGTGTACGACATGACTAAAGCCGTGGACAAGGCGATGGAGATTGGCGGCATTCGCGTTATCCTGAAAGATGGCGGTAAATCAGGACGTTATGAGGCGTCATGATTACAGTTGAAGACGCACGAGCACTGCTTTTCGACCTAGTGGAACAACAACCCATCGAAATGGTTCCGCTGGCGCAGGCCGCTGGACGTGTGTTGGCGCAAGATATCGCCGCGACGCGGGATCAGCCGCCCTTTGCGGCCTCATCCATGGATGGATATGCGGTCAAATCGTCCGAAGTGGAACCGCACGCGATGTTCAAGATCGTGGGGGAATCCGCTGCCGGACGCCGGTACGAGGGCCAAGTCGGTGCCAGGCAAGCCGTGCGCATCTTTACCGGCGCACCGGTTCCGGAAGGTGCTGATTTCGTTGTAATTCAAGAAGATACGGAACGCCGTGAAGATCTTCTTACGATCACCGACAATCCCGGCGCCAAGGATAACATCCGCCCGTCTGGCGTGGACTTCAAAGCTGGCACCAAGATCACGTCGCCTCGGCTTTTGCGACCCGAAGACCTTGCGCTGATGGCCGCCATGAATGTCGCAGTGGTCCCGGTTGCGCGCAAACCGTCGTTTGCGCTGATTTCGACCGGAGACGAGCTGGTTATGCCGGGTGAGGTTCCTGGACCGGATCAGATCATCGCATCAAATACCTTTGGCCTCAAGGCGTTGCTCGAAAAAGCTGGGGCGGATGTTAGAATCCTTCCCATTGCGCGCGATACGATTTCTTCGCTGGAGGCCGCTTTTGGCCTCGCACAGGGGGCTGACCTAGTTGTCACCATTGGTGGGGCATCGGTTGGGGATTATGATTTGGTTTCAGAGGCCTCTACCGGATTGGGTATGGAGAGGTCTTTTTACAAAATCCGAATGCGACCCGGGAAACCTCTGATGGCTGGCCGGTTGGGGGACAAACCAATGGTTGGACTTCCGGGGAATCCTGTCAGTGCAATGGTTTGCGGGTATTTGTTCCTAGCTCCCATGGTCTTCCGCATGTTGGGGATTGAACAGGCTGTACCCTCCTTCCGCAACGCTGCGCTGACAGCTCCATTAACAGAGAACGGCCCGCGCGAGCATTACATGCGGGCGGTTCTGGACGAAACCGGCATCCGGGCTTGTGATGATCAGGACAGTTCGCTGCTTAGTGTCTTGGCCCATGCAAACGCATTATTGGTCCGCGACCCCAATGATCCGGCACGCGCTGCCGGAGAGATAGTCAGGTACCTGCCAATCTGAACGGCGCGCAAATCCATTGACACAAAACGTGAACATGCGTAGAACAAAATAAAACGCATGACCGACGAGGTGTGAGCAATGCTGACCAAGAAGCAGTTGGATTTGTTGGAATTCATCCACAAACGCGTGCAAGCGGATGGTGTTCCCCCCAGTTTTGACGAGATGAAGGCCGCATTGGACCTCAGATCCAAGTCGGGCATCCATCGACTAATTACCGCGCTCGAAGAACGCGGGTTTATTCGTCGATTGGCGCATCGTGCTCGTGCGATCGAAATCGTCAAGCTACCAGAAAGTCTTGGCGGTGAGCCAACGGTTGCTTTCAAACCCCGCGTGATTGAGGGCGACAAACCTCAAGGCCCGAGACCAGCGAATTTTGAACCGGTGACGGTCGACGCCATGGAACTGCCCGTAATGGGACGTATCGCCGCCGGTGTGCCGATCGAAGCGATCAGCCATGTGTCGCATCGCGTTGCTGTCCCCGGCAGCATGGTGTCCGGCAAAGGCGAACATTATGCGCTGGAGGTGCGTGGCGATTCGATGATCGACGCGGGCATCAATGATGGCGACGTCGTTGTGATCAAAGAAACCTCTGTCGCGGATAATGGTGATATCGTTGTGGCCCTTGTTGAAGATCAAGAGGCGACTTTGAAGCGGTTCTTCCGCCGTGGTCACGCCATCGCACTGGAGGCTGCCAACCCCGCCTATGAAACCCGCGTCCTGCCCGAAGAAAAAGTCAAGGTCCAAGGCCGGCTGGTTGGTTTGATCCGCTGCTACTGATCGAACTTGTGGTCCTTGTCCTCAATCGGGGACCACAGTCTATTGCCAATTTCATCCCTGCTGGTTCTGAACGTGTTGCCATGGAGCGCAAGGCTCCCGATTTTCGAAAGGCGCTGAGGGTCAAATATCTGGCAGTTGCCCGGCAGTTCCATAGAAACAGCGGATATGATGATCTGATGCTCGGCACATTCGTCAAATGCGCGCGCGGCGCGTTTGCCGGTGATATGGATCAGCTCTTTGCCACGCCACAAATGGCGTTGAACCAAGTCTGAACCCTGAGGCCAGCGATCTGCCGATTGAATCTGATCCACGCCATCCCCGTCGTTCTCTAACCAGACCGTAGCGACAAAACCGCTGGCTTTCCTTTTGCTCACCGCCCTGCCCTTGTCCGTCATGACGCCAACAAGACCTCCGGATTCCGCGACCAGGACTTCGGGGCGATCACCCTGCCCCCAAAGAAGGAACGCGGCCAGGACCACCACCCCACCGATCCACCGCGCGGACCCAAGCCATAGCGCTAGCCACAATGCGCCCAATGCGAACATCGGCAACACATGGAAGGGCGGGCTGACGACGTGACTTTGCGCGCCATCCAATCCGGATACCCAATCCGATACTGTCAGAATCCATTCAAGCCCAAGGCCCATTACACCCAAAGCCACCCCCTCAAGACCAAAGGGGGCGAGCAAGGCGGCGACCACCGCCGACGGAACCACTACGGTTCCCATCACGGGAACAGACAGCATGTTGGCCAACAATCCATAGTGCGACAAACTGTTGAAATGCGCAGCGCCAATAGGAGCCGTCGCCAACCCGGCAATGGCAGACGACAAAAGTAAGCCAATTACAGGCTTGAACCATTTCGGGCCTGGCAAAGGGCCATAGTCACGCAATTCACCAAACACCGCGACCAAGGCCGTTGTTGCTGCGAATGACATCTTAAAACCCGGACTCAGCAGAGTTTCCGGCCGTAAACACAGGACAATAAGGGCCGCAACCGCAACTGCGCGCAGAGAAATCGCGCGGCGGTCGATCAGAACGGCGACCAGCATGACACTTGCCATGATAAAGGCGCGTTCGGTGGCGACATTCCCGCCGGACAACATCAGATAGATGACAGCCGCAAGCAATGCGCAAACCGCCGCCAATTTACGGACCGGCCACCTAAGGGAAATCACGGGCAACGCCGACAGCGCGATCCGGCAGGCAAAAAATACAAACCCGGTCAAAAGCCCCATGTGCAGGCCAGAAATCGCAAGAAGATGGGCAAGGTTGGACGCGCGCAGGGTTGTCAGCGTTTCTTGCCCCATGCCGCTGCGGTCGCCAGTGGTCACAGCGGCCGCGAACCCTCCGACCTCACCCGGTAGTTTCGTTCGAACATGGTTGGATATCACCATGCGCCATGCGGTAATACGCAGTCCAGTTTCGTTAGCAGCGGAAGCCGTCAGAACAGGAACACGGGTATACCCAACAGCCCCGAGCCCCTGAAACCACGCGTGACGGCGAAAATCGAAGCCGCCCGGTTCAACCGGGCCTTGCGGAGGAGATAGGAGACCTGTGGTCATGATCCTTTGCCCCGGCGACACTGATACATCCGTGCCGTGCAGAGACAGGCGAACCCGCTGGGGGCGCAAGTCTTCCGGCACATCATTCAGCCGCACTTGATCAAGTGTCAACCTGAGCGCGTCAGAGGCGGAACGATCAATTGCGACCACGCGCCCTTCGATCGGACCATAGTACCGCCATCCAAGAACCGGTTCCGCTACAGAGTGCGCCCGCACACCTGCCAGAACAAATCCAGCCGCGACAAGCATACCGCCAATCGCCAAGGACACCCAGACCGAACGCCAGTGTCTGACAGCCCACGCACCCACAGCGATGACGCCCAATAGGGCTCCATAAAAGTGCCATCCCGGTTCAAGCCTGAGCGAGAAATACAGCGCAATGCCAATGGCAAGACACACTGGAGACCACTGGAACAAATGGCCCGTCTGGTTCAGCAATGCCGCCTCGACCCGTGCCAGAACACGCATGGTTGCCCCCGTCCCTCCGGCTCGTTAGACAGGCGCCAAACTATGCCCGACACGGTTACCAAAAGGTTAATCCACACAATGTCCGATCAGGTCGTCACTCGTTTCGCTCCTTCACCCACCGGCTTCTTGCACATCGGCGGCGCGCGTACTGCGCTGTTCAACTGGCTTTATGCTCGTGGACGTGGTGGTAAGTTCCTGCTGCGGATCGAAGACACTGACCGCGAACGCTCGACCCCCGAGGCGACAGCGGCAATCTTGCAAGGCATGGCATGGCTGGGGCTGGATCATGATGGCGACGTGATCAGCCAATTCGAAGGTGCCGACCGCCACGCCGAGGTTGCCCGTCAATTGCTGGCCGAGGGTAAGGCTTACAAATGTTTTTCGACCCAGGATGAGATTGCAGCGTTCCGTGAACAGGCCCGCGCCGAGGGCACGTCCACCTTGTTCCGCAGCCCATGGCGCGACGCAGATCCTGCGACCCACCCGGACGCGCCCTTTGTGATCCGCATCAAGGCCCCGCAAGACGGTGCAACCGTGATCCGCGATCAGGTGCAGGGAGAAGTAACCATCCGCAACGATCAGTTGGACGACATGATCCTGCTGCGCTCGGACGGGACGCCGGTCTATATGTTGGCCGTGGTGGTAGACGATCACGACGTGGGCGTCACCCATGTGATCCGGGGCGACGACCACCTGAACAACGCCGCGCGCCAGATGATGATTTACGAGGCGATGGGATGGGACGTACCGGTCTGGGCCCACATCCCCCTGATCCACGGACCTGACGGCAAGAAGCTGTCCAAACGCCACGGCGCATTGGGTGCGCAGGAATATCAAGCCATGGGTTACCCCGCTGCCGGGATGCGCAATTACCTCGCGCGGCTGGGTTGGAGCCATGGGGACGATGAGTTCTTTACCGACGAACAGGCCAAAGAATGGTTTGATCTTGACGGAATCGGCAAAAGCCCGGCCCGTTTCGATCTGAAAAAGCTCGAGAACCTGTGCGGCCAACACATAGCCGTTGCAGATGATGCTGCATTGCGGCAAGAGATCGAAGCCTATCTTGCCGCGGCTGGATTGCCTGCTCTCAGCGACACACAATCCAGTGATCTACAACGTGCGATGTATTGCCTCAAGGATCGGGCCCGCACCTTTCCTGAACTCCTTGAAAAAGCGCAGTTTGTATTGGCATCCCGCCCCATTCAACCAGATGAGAAAGCCCAAAAAGCCCTTAACTCTGTATCCGATGGTATACTGAATGAATTGACGCCGCAGTTGCAAAATGTTAGCTGGTCGCGAAACGAACTGGAGGATGCCCTGAATTCCTTTGCGGAAGCGAATGGGCTGAAGTTCGGCAAGCTGGCTGGACCCTTGCGGGCGGCATTGGCCGGTCGGGCTGTGACACCTTCGGTCTTTGACATGATGCTTGTGTTGGGGCGAGAAGAAACCCTTGCACGGCTTTCTGATGCAGCAAGTTAAACCAAAGCTTCACATTTGGGTAACGCTGCTCCGCTAACACCCGGACTGCGCGTCTGCGCGCATCCGTTGCCCGTAAGTTCGGACAGCGATCCGACTTGCGCATGAATGAGGAAGGGACACTATGACCGACAGCAATAAATCAGCCACTCTGACAGTCCATGGTGAAACGTACGAGTTGCCGGTTCATTCGCCGACCGCCGGTCCTGACGTAATCGACATCCGCAAACTGTATGGGCAGGCGGGTGTGTTCACGTATGACCCCGGTTTCACCTCAACCGCGAGCTGCGACAGTACCATCACCTATATTGACGGTGAAAAGGGTGAACTGCTGCACCGCGGCTATCCGATCGACCAGTTGGCTGGCAAGTCTCACTTCCTCGAGGTGTGCTACCTGCTGCTTTACGGAGAACTGCCGACAGCACCCGTTCTTGAAAAGTTCGAGACGACGATCACCCGCCACACTATGCTGCACGAGCAGATGCAGTACTTCTACCGTGGCTTCCGCCGTGACGCGCACCCGATGGCAATCATGGTTGGCGTAGTTGGTGCGATGTCCGCCTTCTATCACGACTCGACCGATATCTCGGACCCGCATCAGCGCGAGGTCGCCTCGCACCGCCTGATCGCCAAGATGCCGACGATTGCGGCGTGGGCGTTCAAGTATCACACCGGTCAGCCCTTCGTGTATCCGCGCAACGATCTGGACTATGCGTCGAACTTCCTGCGCATGTGTTTCAGCGTTCCGGCGGAAGAATATGAGGTCAACCCGATCCTCAGCCGTGCTATGGATCGTATTTTCACCCTGCACGCGGACCACGAACAGAACGCCTCGACCTCGACCGTGCGCTTGGCCTCGTCCTCGGGTGCGAACCCGTTCGCCTGTATCGCGGCCGGCATCGCATGTTTGTGGGGTCCGGCCCATGGTGGTGCGAACCAGGCCTGTCTGGAAATGCTGGAAGAGATCGGCAGCGTTGATCGAATCCCCGAATTTATCGCCCGCGCGAAGGACAAGAACGACCCGTTCCGTCTGATGGGCTTTGGCCACCGGGTTTACAAGAACTTCGACCCCCGTGCGAAAGTGATGAAGCAGTCGGCGGACGAAGTGCTGGACCTCTTGGGCATCGAGGACAACCCGAAGCTGCAGGTCGCCAAAGCGCTGGAAAAACAGGCTTTGGAAGATCCGTATTTCGCCGAGAAGAAACTGTTCCCGAACGTCGACTTCTACTCGGGCATCATCCTCGAGGCGATGGGCTTCCCGACTTCGATGTTCACCCCGATCTTTGCCTTGTCGCGCACCGTTGGCTGGGTCAGCCAGTGGAAAGAGATGATCGCGGATCCGCAGAACAAGATCGGCCGTCCGCGTCAGTTGTATTTGGGTGAAACCAACCGCGACTATGTGGATATCGAAAACCGCTGATTTGCCAGACTAAAACAAACCGCCCCGGATCAGAACTCCGGGGCGGTTTTGATTCAGAACAGGCAAAGTTGATCTCCGGCCTGCGCTGGTTTGGAAAACAAATCACATCGCAGGGACGGAGTTCGCATCGCAAGACCCAACCGTTTGACGGCCAAGGCGAATCTTTTTGCGATCACCCCTGCGTATTCCCCCTCTCCGCGCATCCGGTGCCCCCAACGCGGATCATAATCCCGCCCCCCGTGCATCTCGCGGAGTTTTGACATGATCTTTTCGGCGCGGGCCGGTTCGTGTTGCTTCAACCAGTCCTGCCACAAGCCCGATACTTCGCGCGGCAACCGCAGCATGATCCAGCTTGCGGCGTCTGCACCTGCATCTCGCCCGGCTTCCAGCAGGGCCTCCAACTCGTGATCTGTTAGCCCCGGGATCAAGGGCGACGTCATGACGCGCACCGGCACCCCTGCCCCAGTCAACCTTCGAATAACGGCTAGACGACGCTGGGGTGATGGCGCGCGTGGCTCCATCCTTCGAGACAGGTCAGCGTCCAAGGTGGTCAATGAAATCCCGACCCTCACCAACCCGTCCTGCGCCATTTCTGACAGTATGTTCAAATCCCGCTCGATCAGAGTGCCCTTGGTCACAATTCCGATGGGATGCCGAAACTCCTGCAGAACTGTCAAACAAGATCTGGTGATTGATAGGTCACGCTCAATAGGTTGATATGGATCGGTGTTTGTTCCCAACGCAATTGGCGCGACCTTATAACCACGCGCCGACAGCTCTTTTCTGAGGACCGCCGCCGCGTTGGGTCGCGCAACCAAACGGGTTTCAAAATCCAATCCCGGGGAAAGGCCAAGATAGGCGTGGCTTGGACGCGCAAAGCAATAGACACACCCATGTTCACATCCCCGATAGGGATTAATGGAACGGTCAAATGGCAAGTCGGGCGATCGGTTATAGGTTATCACGCTGCGCGCAACCTCTTGGCGAACCTCGGTCCGAAGAACAGGTAGATCGTCCTCCGCATCCCACCCATCGTCAAAAGATTCGGTCTCATACCTCTCAAACCGGCCTGCGGAATTTGACAGGGTCCCCCGGGCCTTGATGTTGTGCGAAACCATAATGTTTCCCTTTTGTTCTCACCTATGCATACGCCCGTTCTGCGTCTGCGGCAAGCATTTCGGAAGTTTCGTTGGGAATTGAGCATCCGGACAAAGACCCGCGTACCGCCACCTTTTCTGAACGAAATGCAGGATGTTCATGCAGAAAATGACGTCGAGTTGATCAATAATTTGCCGTATAGGTCGGTCCCGGAACCGCCAAGGTCGCAATCGTCACAGTCGAACTGCGGCGAAATGGCCAAAACGGAAAAAATGCCACCACGGGCGCAATGCCCGAACAGCTCAGGGAAACGCCCCATGTCCGATGAAGAAGACATCGTCCTGTCCGAACTAAATGACGACGAACTGGTCGAACAGATGTTCGACGATCTTTATGACGGCCTGAAAGAAGAAATCGAAGAAGGTGTGAACATCCTGCTGGAGCGCGGATGGACCCCCTATGACATCCTGACCAAAGCCCTGGTCGGTGGCATGACCATCGTTGGCCATGACTTCCGCGACGGCATCCTGTTCGTGCCGGAGGTTCTGCTGGCCGCAAATGCAATGAAGGGTGGCATGGCCATCCTGAAACCGCTGTTGGCTGAAACCGGTGCACCGCGCGTTGGTAAGATGGTTATCGGCACCGTGAAAGGCGACATCCATGACATCGGCAAGAACCTTGTTTCGATGATGATGGAAGGCGCTGGCTTCGATGTTGTGGATATCGGCATCAACAACCCGGTCGAAAACTACCTCGAAGCGCTGGAATCCGAGAAACCCGACATTCTGGGCATGTCCGCCCTGCTGACCACGACCATGCCCTACATGAAGGTTGTGATCGACACTATGGTCGAACAAGGCCTGCGCGAAGAGTATATTGTTCTGGTCGGTGGCGCACCGCTGAACGAAGAGTTCGGCAAAGCGATTGGGGCCGATGGCTACTGCCGCGATGCGGCTGTGGCCGTGGAAATGGCCAAGGACTTCGTTTCTCGCAAACACAATCAACTCGCCGGTTGACAATAGTGACACAGATTTGAACGAGACCGCCCAACCCGGGCGGTCTTTTTGTTGGACGCCTTGAAAAGAACTTCATTATTTTAGAGTTTGGTTTCGTGATGCCGAGCTTTGCGATTTAAGCTCGATAAGTGACCAGTTTTTACGAGGTAGTTTATGCCTACGACGTTCAATGTGCTTTTCCTCGGAACGCTTCCGATCATCGACCCGACCGAGGGCAACAACACTGCTGAAAACGCGGGTGCGCTTGTCGGCCAGACCTTTGGTAGCCAAGGCGACCCCCTGTTCGAGGAAGCCGCTGTCTGGAGCCCGGTGGGAAATCCCGGCGGCACCTATGAAAACAACGCAAATGTCGACACCGACTCTTTCTCGATTGATGGCAACACGGCCCAATTCGATGCGGCGGTCGCGTATAACGCTACAATTACCTATGTCGACGGAACTACGGCGAACATAACTGCCGTAGTGGCGCAGGATGATGCTGGAAATACCTATCTGGTGCCGGAGTTTTCGGCCAACACGGATCAGGCCGCGCTAGAGGATCAGGGCATCCGCTCCGTAACCTTCAACAGTATTAACACCGATACAGCCAGCGGTCTGAACTCTAACCGCCAAGAGTGGGACATTGCCACGTGCTTTACCACCGGCACCCTGATTGAAACAGAATACGGAGCTGTCGCGGTTGAAGACCTTCGGATCGGCGACAGGATTAAAACACTGGATCACGGATTGCAGACGTTGCGCTGGGTCGGTCGCCGAACCGTTCGCGCCACCGGTGCATTCGCGCCCGTTCTTTTCAAGGCCGGAGCACTTGGAAACAGCAGGGATTTGCTGGTGTCCCAACAGCACAGAATGCTGATCGACACCTGGCAGGTTGAATTGAACACCGGATTTTCCGAGGCGCTGGCGCCCGCAACTCAATTGGTGAACGGCAACGACATCGTGATGCAAGCGGGCGGCCTTATCACCTATTATCACCTGATGTTTGATCGACATGAACTGGTCTGGGCCGAGGGGTGTTTGACCGAGAGCTTTCATCCGGGCATCCAAGCCTGGAATAGTTTGACCGACGCGACACGGACCGAGATTCTGAACCTGTTCCCGACACTGGCAGATCAAGGAATTACCGCATACGGTCCCCCTGCCCGTCCGTCGCTGCAGCACTTCGAGACGCAAGCGTCGGTCGCCTAGCGCGGGATGTCGTAAGCAGGCTTGTCTTCACCCCGATTTCGGCCTTTGATGTCGCAATCGCAGCCGGAACAATGCCATGCAGCACAACAGCCCGCCAGATGACGAAAGCCTGACGTCGCAATGCTATAGTGAAACCGGGCGCTCGGGCAGTATTCTTCTGCTGGCCTGTGGCGCGCTGGCGCGTGAAATTCTTGACCTGAAAAATCGTAACGGCTGGGATCACATCTCGCTGACCTGCCTGCCCGCGATATTGCATGTTCATCCAGAACGGATCACGCAAGCTGTTGAAGAGGCCGTCGCCAAGCATCGCGACGAATATGACCAGATCTTTGTTGTCTATGCTGATTGCGGCACCGGAGGGCTGCTCCAGAAGGCCTGTGCCGAATTGGGGGTTGAGATGGTTCAGGGCCCGCACTGCTATTCGTTTTTTGAAGGCAATCAGGCCTTCGACGCGCGTGGCGAAGACGAGACCACGGCGTTCTATCTGACGGACTTTCTGGCCCGCCAATTCGATGCCTTTGTCTGGAAACCGCTGGGCTTGGATCGTCACCCCGAACTCAGGGACATGTATTTCGGGAATTACACGAAACTGGTCTATCAGGCACAGACGGACGATCCGGATCTGACAGATCGCGCCCGCGACTGCGCCGACCGGATGGGGCTGGCGTTCGAGCGTCGCTTTACCGGGTATGGAGACCTTGAAACCACGCTTGCCGATTGGGCCACTCGCAGGCCCAATAACTAGCGGGGTCAGGCGTTTTCCTGAGCCACTTCCCGAATGCGCTGGATCATCGCCCGCAGGCCATTTGAACGCTGGGCGGACAGGTGATCATTTAGGCCCAGCCGCGCCAATTCTCCGCCTGCATCGACCTTTGGCACCTCTGCAACCGGCAAGCCGTTATAAAGCGACCGCAGCACAGCGATCAGGCCCCGCACGATCAACGCATCGCTGTCGCCATCAAAGCGAAACACACCACCTTCAATAATGGGTTGCAACCATACTTGGCTGGCACAGCCATTCACCTTTGTGGCAGGCACCTTGAGCGCATCGTCCAACGGCTCCATCGCTTTGCCCTGTTCTATGACGTGGCGGTACCGGTCTTCCCAGTCCTCCAGAAACTCGAAATCCTCAACGATTTCTTCAAAGGCTGGCGTTGCCATCTTGCGGCGATCCTTTTGTTGCGACCATACAGGAGAACTATGCCGCGCACCCGCATCTGTCCAGCCCTGCCATGGGTTTTCAAAGCTTGCAAATTACGATAACCCATTGCGGAATTTAATGCTCTGAGCTGGGTCTATGCAAAAATCACTGTCACTCCTTATGATCGCCGCACTGACCCTGTCTGCCTGCAACAGTTGGAGCGACTCGCGGGCGAACCCATCCAACTGGTTCGGGTCCAGCACGTCGACCCCACCACCCTCCGAGGCGGCCTATGACCCCAACGTCCTGGTACCGCCAGAACGCGAAGGGTCCGGCCTGTTTTCAAGACCTGATCCCGTGGACAACAGCGTGCCGATCGCCAAGGTTGATGAGCTGCGGATTAACCCCACGCCCTCGGGTGCCATCATTTATGCAAGGGGTACCGCTGCGCGCCAAGGCGCTTATGGGGCCCAACTTGTCCGGGTTGAAAACGCAGAGAACCAAAAGAACGGGGTTCTGGAGTTCACGTTCAGGGTCAGCTACCCCAGTTACGCCACCAATCAGGGGACAGAACGGTCACGAGCGGTGTCCGATGCGGTTAATGTTAGCCTGGATGACCTGCAAAACACCCGTCTGGTTCGGGTCGTCGGTCAGCAGAACGCACTGGAATCCCGGCGCCGGTAACTGTCGCTAAAGCGTGACGACCTTCACCGTTTGCCCCTTGGCAGCCAAAGCGATCTTACCTTCACACAGTTTGAGGGCGTCCTCGCCGAACACCTCGAAACGCCAGCCTGACATGGCCGGCACGTCGCGCTCACCGGCGGCAATCTGATCCAACTCGGAACTGGTTGCGATCAGCTTTGCCGCAACGCCCGCGCTTTCGGTTTTTGACTTCAGCAACACGCGCAAAAGGTCCGCCAGCGCAGGATTGACCTTAAGCTTGTCTCGGCTGGTGTCCACGCGCGGCATTTGTTCGGGCGGGCAACTGACCCCTTGTTTGACAGCGTTCAAAATACCTTCGGCAATAGCCCCCTTGCGGGCTTCGCGCAGCAACAAACGAGAGCCACCCAGGTCTGACGGCGATTTCGGCTTGGTAGATGCAAGTTCGATCAGTGCATCATCCTTGAACACACGGCTGCGCGGTACATTATTTTCCTGCGCATAAGCCTCGCGGAACCGGGCCAATTCGCGCACGACGGCCAGAAACTTGGCGGAATTTGTCCGCGTCTTTACCCGCTTCCAAGCGTCTTCTGGGCGAATATCGTATGTGTCAGGCAAGGTCAGTGTCCGCAACTCTTCGGCGACCCAATGACTACGCTGGGATTTCTCCAACTCAGCGGCCAAATGTTCGTAGATTTGCCGCAGGTGCGTTACATCTGCTAGAGCATAGGTTTTTTGCGCTTCGGACAGAGGCCGCCGGGACCAATCTGTAAAGCGTGAGGTCTTGTCCAAACCTTGTTTGCAAATCTTGCGCACCAGCGTTTCATAACCAACCTGTTCACCAAAACCGCAAACCATCGCCGCCACTTGCGTGTCAAACAACGGCTTGGGGAACACGCCAGCCTCGACCCAGAAAATCTCAAGATCCTGCCGGGCCGCATGGAAGACTTTGACAACACTTTCGTTAGCAAAAAGCTCGTACAACGGGTCCAGCGACAGTCCGTCCGACAAAGGATCAACAAGAACAGCACTGCCCTCGTCCGAGGAAGGAACCGCAAGTTGCAGCAGGCAGAGTTTGGAATAGTAGGTGCGTTCCCGGAGAAACTCGGTGTCCACGGTGACATAGTCATGATCCGCAGCCGCCGTGCAGAACTCGGCCAACTCTTGCGTCGTTGTCAGGGTTTTCATTCGTGGTGCTATTCTTGCTTTTGTTCTTTGTGACTGCCCGTCAGTTTTTTGACATACCGAGCCGTAGTGCAGACCATAGGCCGAATAACACGTAAGTGTAAATCACCCTGAAATGTTCAAGGCAGCAACACCGGAGTGCGGTCCGCGCCTGCATAACGTCTAAGCACCGTCGGGTAGAGTTTGTGCTCTAATACCAGGACACGTGCAGCCAACGCTTCGGGCGTCTCATCTGGTTCAATGTTCAAACGGGCCTGACCCAGGATTGGACCGTCATCCAATGCGGCCGTGACCTCATGAACCGAGCAGCCATGTTCAACATCGTCTGCTTCGATTGCCCGGGCGTGGGTATTCAAACCCTTGTATTTTGGCAACAGTGACGGGTGGATATTCAGCATCCGACCCTGAAATCGCGACACAAAATCCGCCGTCAAAACCCGCATGAAACCAGCAAGGCATACGATGTCAGGCTGGGCTTGCTCCAAGGGCTTCAGCAACTCGGCCTCAAAAGCGGCGCGGTCCCCCTTGAACGGTCGGTGATCAACCGCAGCCGTAGCGATGCCGCGGTCGGCGGCTTTCACTAAGCCGCCCGCCTGCGGATCGTTGGCCAGCACCAGACACGGTCGCGCAGGGTGATCACCAGTCATGCTGTCGACCAGCGACACCATGTTGGAACCGCCACCCGAAATTAAGATCGCGACGCGCTTGTAGCTCACAGCAGGTGGCCCGAATAAGATACGCCGGGCACGTCTGTGACGCTGCCGATCCGGGCAACGGTCTCACCTGCCTCGGCCAACAAAGTGGTCAGTTCATCTGCTTGCGCGGCGTCGCAAACGACGATCATGCCGATACCGCAGTTGAAGGTCTTTAGCATTTCAGCCTCGGCGATGCCGCCAACGTCAGCCATCCAGCGGAAAACGGGCGGCAAGTCCCACGCATTCAGATCAATCTGCACACCCAACTCATCAGGCAGTACGCGCGGCAGGTTTTCAGTCAGGCCGCCACCAGTGATGTGCGCCAGCGCGTGAACGCCCCCTGCCCGGATCGCTTGCAACGCCTGTTTGACATACAGACGCGTCGGCGTCAGCAGCGCCTCGCCCAGCGAACCTTCGCTGAACGGCGAGGCGGCATCCCAGCCCAGCCCCGAGAGTTCAACCAGTTTGCGCACCAGCGAATAGCCGTTGGAATGCACCCCGTTCGAGGCCAACCCTAGCAGCACATCACCCTGTTGCACGTCTGCGGGCAGATGCGCGCCACGCTCCATCGCGCCGACCGAGAAACCGGCCAGGTCGAAATCGCCTTCGGGGTACATGCCGGGCATTTCAGCGGTCTCACCCCCGATCAGGGCGCAACCAGACTGTACACAGCCCTCAGCGATGCCTTCGATGATCCGCGCGGCGGTATCTGTGTCCAGCTTGCCGGTGGCGAAATAGTCGAGGAAGAACAGCGGCTCGGCGCCCTGACAGATCAGGTCGTTGACGCACATGGCCACCAGGTCAATGCCCACCCCGTCAACTACGCCGGTATCAATGGCGATGCGCAGCTTGGTACCTACACCATCGGTCGCGCCCACCAGAATCGGGTCGCTATAACCTGCGTCCTTGAGGTCGAACAGCGCGCCAAATCCGCCCAGACCGCTCATCACGCCCGAGCGGTTCGTCCGCTTGGCCGCAGGCTTGATCCGGTCGACCAGAGCGTTCCCCGCATCAATGTCAACGCCTGCATCAGCATAGGTGATTCCGTTCTTGCCCGCTGTCATGGCCAACCCCTTATGAATGGTTCACGCGCGGGTTAGTCGATTGTTGGACATGTTGCAACGGTCAGGCTTGACGCGGCTGTTCACCGTGGTACGCAAGGCGCTTAGGCGGGCCTGTAGCTCAATTGGTTAGAGCAGAGCGCTCATAACGCTTTGGTTGGGGGTTCGAGTCCCTCCGGGCCTACCAAAAACCGCTTCAACGCAAGCCCACATACTGACAGGCTGTGTAGAATTCGTCACAGGGTTCAAACCACCCGAAATAAATCACGCTTGCAATTACGACACCAATAAAAATAAGCAACTTATTCAAAATCTTACCCTCACCATTTACCAAGGCGCGCAAATCAGAAATTTCGACTTTCGGTCAATGTGAATACACCGACGCGAAACACGCGCGACCGGACCTTTGACCTGAATCCCCGACAGACGGCCTACAAAAGCATAAACGCTCTCTACCCTTCCTTCGGGTTCATCCTAGCACATTTTGGCAATTGTCAAAAAACCTGCGTCCAAAGCGGACCAGTTGCCCCGAGTCATCGACCGATGATTATGTCCGCGCACAACCCGCCCAGCCTTTCGCTTTTGCCCAAGCGTAATACCCCGCCATGCGCGCGCGCGATGTCCGAGACGATCGCAAGGCCAAGGCCGACACCGCTACCTTGATTCTGATTCCGAGCGGGATCAAGGCGAGAAAACGGTTTGACGGCCTCGGTGCGCTGATCCTGTGGAATACCTGGACCGTCATCCTCGACCCGAAGACGGATCGTCTTGGGTGTCATCGACAGACTGACTTCAGCCCGGTTTCCGTACCTGACCGCGTTTCCGATCAAGTTCTCAACGGCCCGGCGAATGGCAGTGGGACGCAGCAAGGCCGTACCCTCGCCCTCGACCGAGACCAGGCTGGCCTCGTGACCTGCGCGACGTGCATCCTCGACAATCTGCCTCAGCAAAATCTCGGGCTGAACGGTTTCCGGCGGGCCCTCTGCGGCCCCGCGCGAAAAGTCCAGAAATGCGTCCAACAGCAACTGCATTTCATCCACATCCTGTTGCAGCGGCGCGGCCTCATCCTCGGGCAGCATGGACAGGCCCAGTTTCAGTCGCGTCAACGGGGTTCTGAGATCGTGACTGACCCCCGACAACATCAGTGTGCGCTGTTCCATCTGGCGTTCAATTCGCGCGCGCATGTCCAAAAACGCACTGCCCGCTGCGCGGACTTCAATTGCCCCTCCGGGTGAATAAGGCACAACCCTGCCCCGGCCAAATGCCTGCGCTGCATTCGCCAGTCGAGTGATCGGCCGAAGTTGATTGCGCATGTACAAAAAGGAAATCGAAGTCATGATCACCGCGAAGAAAACCATGGTCACGATCAACTGGTGCGGCGCGGTTGGGGACAAGCGACGGCGATCCAGTGTCAGCTCAAGCAAGCCTAGATGGGTCCGCATATACAGCCGCGCCTGATCGCCCGTTGGCAGAGCGACTGCCACAAGATCCAGCAATTGTTCGTGCAGATCGGCTTCTACCTGTGGCGCGATGAAGTCATACCATCTGCGGTATCCAATATCGGGCCCTTCATTGATCCCTAAAAATCGGGCCTTCATTTCCAATGAGGCAATGTCCTGTCGAATCGCGGCAATGGCCTGATGCTGCGTTTCGGCGTCTGCCATCGTGTCTGTAATCAGGTCGACCTCACGTGCAGCCGCGCTGGTCATTTGCGCGGTCACATCCTCAAGGTGTT
The DNA here is from genome assembly GCF_013034565.1 of Ruegeria sp. HKCCA5491. Taxonomy (NCBI): domain Bacteria; kingdom Pseudomonadati; phylum Pseudomonadota; class Alphaproteobacteria; order Rhodobacterales; family Roseobacteraceae; genus Ruegeria; species Ruegeria sp. HKCCA5491. The sequence goes on along the minus strand of NZ_WQGG01000009.1, from coordinate 112,417 downwards.
TTTGAATGAACGCGACGCCGACCACCAACAGAAGAACGATCACCGGAAGAACCAGGATCAGAACCGCACGCGCATAGAGACTGCGCGGCATATAGGATTTGAGCCACCGACTGGACATGCGCTAAACCTAACGGGCTGATCCGACAAGAGAAAGAGTACAGAATGCAGGCTCCCGACGATTTCAACCCGCGCCCAGGTATGGCTGTCGAGTTACAGACGGGCCTAAGGCGCATTCTGGCCCCCAATCCATCGCCAATGACATATCGGGGCACCAACACATATCTATTGGGTGAAAAGGACTGCGCCGTCATTGATCCCGGCCCACTGAATGAGGGTCATCTTCAGGCGATTCTGGGTGCTTTGCAGCCCGGCCAGCGGATCAGCCATATTATTGTAACGCACACGCATCTTGATCACTCGCCCCTTGCCGCACCATTGGCCGCCCGCACAGGTGCCCCGATTTTGGCATTTGGCGGCCCCGAATCTGGCCGCAGCGCAGTTATGTCCGAATTGGCGGAACAGGGCCTCGCAGGCGGCGGCGAAGGCATCGACACCGATTTCCGTCCGGATATCGAGGTTTCAGACGGCGAAGTTATCCAAGGCGACGGCTGGCAACTCGACGTCATTCACACCCCCGGTCATCTGGGCAACCATATCGCGCTGGGTTGGTCGGATGTCTGTTTTACCGCAGATCACGTCATGGGTTGGGCCAGCTCTCTTGTGTCACCACCAGATGGTGATCTGACTGATTTCATGAACGCCTGCTACCGCCTGCGCGAACGTGACTGGAGCAGTTTTCATGCCGGTCACGGAGCACCGATTCAGAATCCAACCGAGCGTCTGGACTGGCTGATCAATCACCGGCTTGAACGCGAAGCCCAGATTCTGACCGCACTGGAGGAAAAGCCCGGCACCGCACGCGACCTGGCCGAAAGGATATACACAGAAACCCCTGCGGCCCTTCTACCCGCCGCCGAGCGCAATGTTTTTGCACATCTTGTCGATTTATGCGGAAAATCAAAGGCTTCACCAAAAGGCCAGCTTTCCGTGAATGCGCTTTTTGAAAGGTTGGGCTAACCAAAGAACTTTTTTCAGCTCTTATGACGATCTTGTCTTGTCGGCCAAAAACGAGGTTGCTATACGGCCCTCAGTTCCGGCGTAGCTCAGCGGTAGAGCAGTTGACTGTTAATCAATTGGTCGTAGGTTCGATCCCTACCGCCGGAGCCAAATTCCCCTTCAGATTTCAGAAGAATGGTTCGGCGAATTTCCCCGCGCCGTGGACAGTCAACCTTCGTCAAAAAAACTTCGCGCACCCCTCTGGACGCCGCAGAGTCGTATTGATATACGGCGCGGACCGTTCCGGCGTAGCTCAGCGGTAGAGCAGTTGACTGTTAATCAATTGGTCGTAGGTTCGATCCCTACCGCCGGAGCCATTTTCCCTTATTTCAAATACTTAGCCCGTAAGGGCATCCGAAAAGTCCGCACGAAGGTTGCGCTTAAGCACCTTGCCCGTAGCGTTCAGTGGCAGCGCGTCCACAAAGACAACCTTGTCAGGAATCTGCCATTTGGCAATTTTGCCGTCGAAGTATGACAGCAGTTCGTCCTCCGACGGGTCCTGCCCCTCGGCCTTTACCGCAACCAATAGAGGACGCTCGTCCCACTTGGGGTGCGGAACACCGATCACAGCGGCCGTCGCAAGCTTGGGATGGGCAACGGCGATATTCTCCAACTCAACTGAACTGATCCATTCGCCACCAGATTTAATGATATCCTTGGATCGGTCACGGATGGTCATGTACCCGTCGGCATCCAAAGTCGCCACATCACCAGTGGCGAACCAGCCATCCTGCAGCAGGTTCTGATCCTGCAGTTCAAAATAGCTGTCCAGCACCCAATACCCGCGAACCAGCAAATCACCCTGAGTTTCACCATCGCGGGGCAGTTCATTGCCGTCATCGTCAACGATTTTCAGTTCGACGCCATAGCACGGCCGGCCCTGACTCTCGCGCAGCTTGTGCTGCTGTTCAATCGGCAGATCAGCGTGTTTCGCCATGGGTTGATTCGCCGTACCCAACGGGCTCATCTCGCTCATGCCCCAGGCGTGAACAGTGTCTACATCATAGGTGTCACGGAATGTTTCGATCATCGAGGGTGGGCAGGCCGCGCCGCCGATAACCGTTCGCTCCAGACTGGTAAGTTTACTGCCCGACTTTCCAGCATGGGCCAGCAAACCCTGCCAGATCGTCGGAACACCCATCGCCAGTGTAACGCCATAGGTGTCAATCAAGTTCACCAACGCCTCACCATGCAGATCAGGCCCAGGCAGAACCATGCGCGAGCCTGACATTGCGCAGGCATAAGGCGACCCCCACGCATTCACATGGAACATCGGCACCACCGGCATCACAACGTCCACGGCGGAGTACCCGATGACATCCCGCGTATTCGAACCGAAGCTATGCAACACGGTCGAACGGTGGGAATACAACACGCCCTTCGGATTTCCCGTTGTGCCGGATGTGTAACACAGGCTGGACGCAGTGTTTTCGTCAAAGCTGGGCCATTGGAACCCTTCATCACCTGTTTCGATCAGCTCATCATAGAACTGAACACCGGGAACCCGCGCGATCGCGTCATCGTTCTTTGGCCCCATCAGCACGAAATGCTGAACTTCGGTCAGATGTTCTTTGATCGCCGCAACCAGCGGAATAAAGGTCGCGTCAAAGAACAGAACCCGGTCTTTCGCGTGGTTGATGATGTAGGTGAGCTGTTCGGGAAACAGTCTGGGGTTGATCGTGTGACACACAAAGCCTGCACCAGAAGTTCCATAATATATTTCCAGGTGCCGCCGATTGTTCCACGCCAGTGTCCCGATACGCGCTTGCGGTTCGAGGTCCAGTTTGGTCAAGGCTGACGCCAGCTTTCGCGCATTCACCGCCACTTGTGACCAAGCGCTTTCGGTCACGGACCCGTCGGTCTCAACCGAGATGATCTCGGTCTGACCATGATAGCGATCCGCGTGTTCAATCAGTGACGAGATCAGCAGCGGCTGCGTCATCATTTGTCCCAGCATGGACATCCTCCCTGTAGTTGCACCATTTCTTTGCGACAGTGCATTTGTTCCGCCCCCTGCAACGACCAGCAGGGCATCTGTTCGGGGACCCACCCTGCCAAGCATTTAATTTGCTGACAATAATAGAATGCAGCATTCCGCTGCGGCAAAAAGAAGTTTTTTCCTCAGTCCCGATGGCGCACCACATACGCCACCAACGCGGCGGTCGAACCATCCTTTTCAGACGCCGATTCCTCACCTTCCACGATCGGGCCAAGCGATGTTGCCAGTTCCTTACCTAGTTCGACACCCCATTGGTCAAACGAGTTAATTCCCAACAGCACACCTTCGACAAATACACGATGTTCATACAGCGCGATTATCTGCCCCAAAACAAACGGCGTAAGTTTTGGGTATATCAATGTGGTTGAAGGTCGGTTTCCGGAAAAGACCCGGTGGCGGGCCTGACGTTCCAGCTCGGCGCCTTCCAACCCCTTCGCGGCCATGCGTTGCCGTGCTTCGGGCAGCGAACGCCCTCGCATCAACGCCTCGGATTGAGCCAAACAATTCGCCAACAATAGACGGTGGTGATGCGAAAGCTCCGGCTCGTGCCCTTCGGCTGCAACCATGAATTCGCAGGGGATCACGTCGGTGCCTTGATGGATCAATTGATAGAAAGCGTGCTGCCCATTGGTTCCAGGCTCGCCCCAAACGACTGGTCCGGAAGGAACCGCCAATGCAGCGCCATCCATCGCCACGGATTTTCCGTTCGACTCCATCTCGAGTTGCTGAAAATACGCGGCCAACCGCAACAACCGCTGATCATAAGGCAGAACCGCACGGCTGGCATGGCCAAGAACCTGCCGGTGCCAGATACCGACGAGAGCCAGCATGACAGGCATGTTTTCACCCCAGTCAGCCGCTCGGAAATGCACATCCATGGCCTGACCGCCCCGCAAGAAGGCATCAAAAGCATTCGATCCGACGGCGATCATCACGGGCAAACCAACCGGCCCCCAGACCGAGTACCTTCCGCCGACCCAATCCGCAAAGCCGAATACCCTGTTTTCGGGAATGCCAAAGGCTTGCGTCTTGTCCAAAGCGGTGGACACCGCCGCGAATTGTGTCGCCGGGTCGCCCCCACCTTCGGTCATCCACGCCCGAGCCGTTCGCGCATTGGTCATGGTCTCAATGGTTGTGAAGGTTTTCGAGGCGACAATGACCAGCGTCCGCGTCGGATCCAGTTGTCTCAACGTATCGGCGATATGCGCGCCGTCCACGTTCGACACATAATGCAACCTTGGCCCATCGTGATACGGGGACAAAGCATGAGTGGCCATAACCGGACCCAGATCGGACCCACCGATTCCGATATTCACCACATCCGTAAAGCTGCCCCCTGCCCCGATGACGGCACCGCCGCGCACCTCTTCGGCAAAGACCCGCATACGTTGAAGCGTGTCCAAAACGTCAGGCATGACATCCAGACCATCAACTTCTACCGGGCCACCGTCCAAATTGCGAAGAGCCGTGTGCAGCACCGCGCGGCCTTCGGTTTCGTTGATCTTGGTACCGCTGAACATCGCCTCGCGACGGTCGGCCAAATCTGCCTCATCGCATAACTGAATTAGGGCATCGCGGATCGTCGTATCCAACTGGGTCTTCGAGTAATCAAACAGCAAGTCCCCGGTCGAAGCCGAGAAAATGCGCGCCCTGTCGGCCGAATGTTCGAACAAGTCCAAAATCGCGCGGTCCTGCGCGCCGGCTGCCAGAGTTCTGAGGTTATCCAGTTTCATTGTCGTCACTCCGCCCAGTGAACCGTCATCCCACTTAGCACCGCTGCGATCGGTGCCTCTTCCGGATGCAAGGTAAGTGCTTGTTTCAACGCCTCGCGCTTTGCAGCCCCGAAGATCACCAGATGTTTGGACAAGGCCCCGTCCAGAACCGGTGCCGTCAGGGTTATGCGCGCCTCTGGCTGGACTTCGGTCCGGGCGATGGCCAGCGGCGGCGCGTGCCTATCAAGGGCCTCTTCCAATCCCTGCATTCCAGGAAAAAGTGACGCCGTATGCATGTCCTCTCCCATCCCCAGAACAAGAACCGACAGGGGAAGGACCGGAGTGATCAGGCTTTCGACTTCCGGCAGTACTGTCTCGGGGTCCTTGCCGTCCAGATACAGCGGAACATATTGCGCCGCTGATGCGCGATTTGTCAGCAGACGCTCGCGGATCAGTTTTTCGTTGGATCGGTCGCTACTGCCTGGCACGCAACGCTCATCCGTCGGTAAAATCCGCACTCTGTCCCATTCCAGATCAGCGGCACACAACCCGTCAAAAATCGGCCCCGGAGTAGTGCCGCCGGGAACCGCCAGCGAAATCATGTCGTGATGCAGCAACGCGGCTTCCAGATCTCCGGCCAAGACGTTGGCGACGTCGATGGCCAGCATGTCCCTGTCGGCGTATTCCTGTATTTTCATGGGTTTATCCCTTGCCACCGGCGACCATCCCGTTTCATCAGCAGTTCGGCGTCGCCCGGGCCGGTACTGCCACTTTCATATGGTTTCGGCACGTCCCCACGCGACTGCCAACCCGCAATAATAGGGTCGGTCCACGCCCATGCGGCCTCGACTTCGTCGCCGCGCATGAACAGGGTCTGATTGCCGCGGATCACATCCATCACCAGCCGTTCATATGCGTCCGGCGGCTCTTGGTTTTCAGGCCCCAGCGCCTCGGCAAAGCTCATGTCCAAGGGCACGTCGACCAGACGCATGCCCCCCTGCCCAGGCTCCTTGATCGTCACCTTCAGGGTGATCCCTTCGTTCGGCTGCAGTCGAATCGACAGGACATTCGCGTGACGGCCAGCCTGTTCACCAAAGATCGAGTGCGGCGCATCCTTAAACATAACATTGATGACCGACGAGCGCGCCACCAACCGTTTGCCCGTTCGCAAATAAAACGGTGTACCAGCCCATCGCCAGTTGCTGACATGCGCCCGCAGCGCCACGTAACTTTCAGTGGTCGATCGTGGATTGCCCACGATCTGACGATAGCTTGGCCCGCCCCCTTCAAACTGACCGCGCACGATATGGTGCGGTTCAACCGGGTCCAAGGCGCGGATAACCTTGAGTTTTTCATCTCGCACGGCGTCTGGGTCGAATTTCGCCGGCGGTTCCATCGCGATCAGGCACAAAAGCTGCATCAGGTGGTTCTGCATCATGTCGCGCATCGCACCGGCGCGCTCATAATACTCTTCCCGCCCATCTATACCTACGGATTCGGCCACGGTGATCTGAATGTGATCTACGTACTGGCTGTTCCAAAGAGGCTCAAACAACATGTTTCCGAACCGTACTGCCATCAAGTTCTGAACCGTTTCTTTGCCCAGATAATGGTCGATCCGGTAGATTTGCTTTTCCCTGAAATGCGCAGCCAAGGTCGCGTTCAACACCTTCGCGCTGTCCAAATCGTGACCAAACGGTTTTTCAACGACAATTCGGGTCTGTTCGGTCGCAAGATCATGTGACTGAATTCGCTCGGCCAACGAACCGAACAGCCTTGGCCCAACGGAAAAATAGAAGGCGCGCACCATGTCGGGCTGAAGCTTGGCCGCCAATGTCGACCACCCTTCGTCGGAACCACCATCTAGTGCAACGTAATCGACGCAATGAAGAAATGCCGCCAGCGCCGCCGCATCCTTGCACTGGACCGAGGCATGCGTTTTCAGCGATTCGGCCACAACTTGCCGAAAGGTTGCGCCGTCGTGCTTTGTTCTGGCGGCGCCAATAATCTGCACCCCATCGGCCCATTGACCAGCACAAAACCGACGGAACAGCGCCGGAAGGATCTTGCGCTGCGCCAGATCACCGGTTCCGCCAAAAATGACCAGATCAAAGGGGTCGACGGGTATGACACGAGAAACCATGTGTTTTCCTTACCTTGCCCCTAAGGCCATGTCCAATGTTAGCGCAACCATATTTGCGGCAATCTGCGTCTTCACAACTCTGTCAGTTCGGTTCTGCCCACTTAACGAACACAGGCCAAGGCGCTAAGTCTTTCACACGAGCTCAAAGAACCGGAAACCGGAATGAAAGACAACGCCCCTCAAAGCGCCAATATTGGCAAATTTCAGAACAAATTGGTGACAGCAGACGGGCAAACCCGTGCATCCGTGGCGTTGAAGGATCCTCAGACGCTTTGGTTCAATACTGGCACGCTGTGCAATATCGAATGCACCAACTGCTATATCGCAAGCAGCCCGACCAACAACGCGCTGGTTTACATAACCGCAGATGAGGTTTGCGCATATCTGGACCAGATCGAAGAACGCGCGTGGCCGGTACGTGAAATAGGCTTCACCGGCGGTGAACCTTTCATGAATCCCCAAATGATCGGGATGACGCGCGCCGCGCTTGAACGTGGGTTCGAGGTGCTGATCCTCACCAACGCAATGCAGCCCATGATGCGTCCCAAGGTCCGCGAAGGCTTGTTGGACCTGCAACGTGACTTCGGCGACAAGCTGACTTTGCGGATTTCTGTCGATCACTTCCGCCCTGACCTTCACGACGAAGAGCGTGGGCAAGGCAGCTTTGACAAGACCGTCGAAGGTATGAAATGGCTACGCGACAACGGGTTTCAAATGGCAGTGGCCGGGCGTTCGGTTTGGGGGGATACCGACGCAGAAAGCCGTGCAGGATATGCCGCATTATATGAGGCCCATGGTTTTGACATCGACGCGCAGGACCCCGCGCGGACCGTTCTGTTCCCCGAGATGGACGAAACCATCGAAGTGCCTGAGATCACAACCGCTTGCTGGGGCATTCTGGATAAATCACCCGAGGCGGTCATGTGCTCAAACGCAAGGATGGTCGTGAAACGCAAGGGCTCTGACAAACCCGCCGTGCTTGCCTGCACCCTGCTGGCCTACGAACCAGAGTTCGAGATGGGAGAAACATTGGCCGAGGCCGAAGCTGATGTGCACCTGAACCACCCGCACTGCGCCAAGTTCTGCGTATTGGGCGGCGCAAGCTGTTCGGGCTGATCAGTTCAACTCGGGCGATTTCCAGTATTTGGTTCCCGACGCCCCTGCCGAAACGCGCCACCCCTTCTTGCTAAGGACAAAGAAGGAACGGCCATCGGTAAACCTGAGTGTCTCGTCAGTGCGTTCTTCACCGTACATGGCGTCCGATTGGGCCGTAGCGTCGTATCCATAGTCAATGAACTTGTCCAAATCCGCCTGCGTTTCAAACAGGATAACGAACTTGGTTTCAAACCCACCGATTCCAATCGCGGCACCGACCCCTCCGGTTCCCATGTTCATATAGGTGTGCTGTCCGGTCTCTTTCGACACGGCCACACCACGCCCGTATCCGGCGGACACCGGGAATACCGTCACCTTTCTGGAATCAAAAACCGCGTATCCGGCGCTGACATCGTAAAGCGCCTGAGCCTCGGGGTTCTCTGCCATAAGCTGGGTAAGAACCTCGTTTGCCATGACGTCAAGTTTCGCGCGTGTCTCTTCCGGGGTGGCTTCGTTCGACATCAGATCGGCAGTGGAGTCGATGGTGTCATCCACGGCGCTCACGCCCTTTTCGACTGTGTTCCCAACCGACTCGGCCCCACGCCCAATGGCGTTTGCAGTGTTTTCAGCACCCTTCTTGATTTTATCCAGGACGCCTTCGGCAGCGACGGGACCGCCAAGCATTGTGACGGCAAAAGCGAGATACAGAATTCGAGACATTGTGACTTTCCATATGGCAAACGGTTTGCATGCCACTCTACTCAATAAAACCGCGTTGAGAATGCCTGTTCAGTTTATCCTGAATTCACCGACCATGTTGCGCCATTCTCCGGGGGCAATCATTTTCCGGTGCGTGTACCTCACCGAATGCAGCGGTCCTTCAATCTCGCGCTGCCAGAATTCGATGAAATCAAACAGTTTCGGGTGGTCCGGGGCAAGATCGTAATCCTGCCAGATGAACGTATTCAGAACGTGGATATAGTCGGGCATGTGATAGAAGAATTCCGCCGTCGTCAGCCCATATCCCTTGAGCATTAATTCAGTTTCGCTTTGCTCCATGCAGACCTCCAATTTCTTGCAAGGTCTCGTTAGGGTAACATGGAAACCCTCAAACTATTGAATAACAATATGTTACTCCGGTGTTACTGTGGTTTTTTGCCGGAAATGCTCAGCTGGCTTGCACCTTATGTGCCGGGTCTGATAAGATGCACACACAAGATATAGACCCAAGCCAAAGATCGGGCAGTTTACGTGAGCGATACGCCAGAAACCCCAGAAAACATGGATGAAACCCCGCCTGAGCGTCCCGTTTATGACGGTCCGACGGTGTCCATCGAATCCGAGATGCGCACGTCCTATCTGGACTATGCCATGTCGGTCATCGTGTCCCGTGCGATCCCTGATCTGCGCGATGGCTTGAAACCGGTGCATCGGCGGATTCTGTACGCCATGCACGAAACCGGGAACACGCATGACAAAGCGTATCGTAAATCGGCGCGTCCCGTTGGTGATGTGATGGGTAAGTACCACCCGCACGGCGACAGCGCGATCTATGACGCGCTGGTGCGGATGGCACAGGATTTCTCGATGTCGCTGCCGCTGCTGGACGGTCAGGGCAACTTTGGTTCGATGGACGGCGATAACCCGGCGGCCATGCGTTATACCGAAGTGCGGATGGACAAGCCTGCCGCATCCCTGCTGGCCGATATCGAAAAAGAAACGGTCGATTTTCAGGACAACTATGACGGCAAGGACAAAGAGCCGACTGTCCTGCCCGCGCGGTTCCCGAACATGCTGGTCAATGGGGCCGGTGGTATCGCCGTGGGCATGGCCACGAACATCCCGCCACACAATCTGGGCGAAGTGGTCGATGCTACGCTTGCACTGATCGACGATCCGGACCTGACCTCTGAACAGTTGATCGAATACGTCCCCGGCCCTGATTTCCCGACCGGCGGTGTGATGCTAGGCCGGTCAGGTGCGCGCAAAGCCTATCTGGAAGGTCGCGGTAGTGTCATCATCCGCGCCAAAACGCGGACCGAGGAAATTCGAAAAGACCGCTATGCCATCATCGTGGACGAGATCCCCTATCAGGTGAACAAGGCGTCGATGATCGAAAAGATCGCCGAGGCCGTGCGGGAAAAACGCATCGAAGGCGTGGCGCACGTACAGGACGAATCTGACCGCAACGGCGTACGGGTTGTTGTGGAACTGAAACGCGATGCAACGCCCGAAGTGGTTCTGAACCAGCTCTACCGTTTCTCGCCGATGCAAACGTCCTTCGGCTGCAACATGCTGGCGTTGAATGGTGGTCGGCCTGAACAGTTGACTCTGCGCCGGTTCCTGACCTCGTTCATCGACTTCCGCGAAGATGTTGTCGCTCGCCGCACGGCATATGATCTGCGCAAGGCGCGCGAACGCAGCCACATCCTGTGTGGCCTGGCTGTGGCCGTTTCAAACGTGGACGAAGTGGTTGCCACCATCCGGTCGTCAGCAGATGCCGCCGAGGCGCGCGAAAAGCTGATGACCCGCCGTTGGCCTGCGGCCGAGATCGAAGGCTATCTACGCCTGATCGACGATCCACTGTCCAAGATGAACGACGATGGCACCTATAACCTGACTGAGGTACAGGCCCGTGCGATTCTGGAGCTGCGCCTGCAACGCCTGACCCAATTGGGCGTCAAAGAAGTCACGGATGAGTTGGAGCAACTGGCTGCCAAGATCAAGGAATACCTTGATATTCTGTCCTCGCGCGAACGCATCATGTCGATCATCGGCGATGAGTTGCGCGAAGTGCGTGATCAGTTCGCCGTTCCGCGCCGCACCGAGATCGTCGACTGGTCCGGCGACATGGAAGACGAGGACCTGATTGAGCGCGAAGACATGGTCGTGACCGTAACCTCGGGCGGCTATATCAAGCGAACGCCGCTGGCTGATTTCCGCGCACAAAAGCGTGGCGGCAAGGGCCTGTCAGGGATGCAGACCAAGGAAGAGGACGTCGTTACCAACCTCTTCGTTGCGAACACACATACGCAACTACTGTTCTTCACCACCGAGGGGATGGTCTACAAGCTCAAGACCTGGCGCTTGCCGCAGTCCAGCCGCACCGGAAAGGGCAAGGCGATCGTCAACATCCTGCCGATCCCCACGGGCGTGTCGATTGCCGCAATCATGCCAGTGGATGTGCCGGACGACGAATGGGAAAACCTGCAAATCGTCTTCGCCACCAGCGCAGGCGACGTGCGACGAAACCGCCTGTCAGATTTCACCAATGTGCGCCGCAACGGCAAGATTGCGATGAAACTCCCCGAAGATGTTGAACTGGTGAATGCACGCATCTGTTCCGAAGATGAAGATGTGATGCTGGTCACCAATTCTGGCCGTGCGATCCGCTTCCGCACCACTGACGTGCGCGTCTTCAACTCGCGCGAGTCGACCGGGGTGCGCGGTATCAAGCTGACCAATGGCGACCGCGTTGTGTCGATGTCTGTCATCCGCCATTTCGAGGCCGGACCGGACGAGCGCGCGGCCTACCTCAAGATGCGCCGTGCCGTTGCGGGCATCGCCGATGACGGCGAAACGGACGAGGATGAAGCCGCATCCGGCACGATCACGCAGGAACGCTATGCCGAGATGTCGGCAGCCGAGAACCTAATCCTAACGATCACCTCGGGGGGCGCGGGTAAGCTGAGTTCCAGCCACGATTACCCCGTGCGCGGGCGCGGCGGCATGGGCGTCGCGGCAATGGACAAGGCCATGCGCGGCGGTGAACTGGTGGCGTCGTTCCCGGTTGAAATCGACGACCAGATCATGCTGGCCACTTCCAAAGGCCAATCGATCCGTGTGCCGGTTGAGGGCATTTCCTTCCGCTCGCGTAGCGCGGGCGGTGTACGTGTGTTCAACACCGGCAAGGGCGAAGAAGTCGTCAGCGTCGCCTGGATCGCCGATCAGGGCGACGAGGACGAAGACGAATAAACCAGCCCCAAAAGAATTTGTAAGACCCCGTAGGCCAGCCTGCGGGGTTTTTTATCAAACGTCGCGCTCTGCTTGACCGGTTTCAAAGGACCACAGTCACTACACAGGTTTCAGCGCATTCCGGATAGACGAACACCCCTCTCCATCCGTACCTGGGACACTCTATTGACCGGGGGATGGAATTCACGTGCCTACGCGTTCAAGCGGGCATGTTACAGGCAGTAAATCTCGCCAAATTTGTCTTCCAGATACGCCATCAAAGGCTCTGGCCCCGGCTCAACCCCGCTTGCACGGGTAATGATGTCCCGCGGGGCATAAAGCCCGCCATATTGCTGTAGATTTTCGCGCAGCCACCCCGTTGCGCCCGAGGTATCGCCCTGCGCCAGTTGCGTATCCAGATCAGGCAGCGCCGCGCGCAGGGTCTGGTAAAGGCAACCGGCATAGACATTACCCAGTGCATAAGTCGGGAAATAGCCAAACAGCCCCACCGACCAGTGCACATCCTGCAGACAACCATTAGACGGCTTGTCGACCGCATAGCCGAAATCGGCCTTGAACCGGTCATTCCACGCAGCTTCCAGATCGCTGACCTGCAAGTCCCCGGCCATCAGGGCGCGCTCCAGATCAAAGCGCAACATGATGTGCAGGTTATATTGCACCTCATCCGCCTCGGTCCGGATGTACCCGTTATGGACACCGTTGACGGTGGCGTAGAAGGCGTCGGCGTCGCTGATCCCGAAATCGCCAAAGGCTGCTGTCATCTGAGCGAACAACCAACCGGTAAAGGCGCGGGATCGGCCCAATTGGTTTTCGTAAATCCGGCTTTGGCTTTCATGCACACCCATCGACACCCCACTGCCCAGCGGGGTCAACACATAGGCTTGGTCGATGCCTTGTTCATAGGCGGCGTGGCCGACCTCGTGAATGGTCGAGTAGAAACAGTTGAACGGGTCGGTTTCACTGGTACGGGTGGTGATACGCACATCCAGTCCACTACCCGAGCTGAATGGGTGCACAGCCTTGTCCACACGACCTGTGTTCAGGTCATAGCCAAAGGTGGTCGCCAGCTTCTGCGACAGGCGCATCTGGGTCAGTTCGTCAAATGTGCCAGTCAGGCTCTGCGGCACAGGGCGGTCCAGTACAGCGGCGCGTAAGGCCACCAGACGTGGACGCATCTGGTCGAATATATCGGCAATCTGGGTGCCGGTTGTGTAGGGCTCGTAATCCTCGACCATGGCGTCATAGACGTCACCGCCTTGGGCCAGCGCCGCACCCTCTTCACGTTTCAGGGCGACGACCTCTTGCAGCACAGGCAGAAACGCCGCTACGTCCTCATCCGCTCGTGCCTGCGCCCATGTGCCCTGGGCCGACGAAGTCACGCGGGCGATGGCCTTGGCCAGATCGGCGGGCACTTTGACCGTGCGCTTAAAAGACCGGCGAATTTCGCGGATCTGTGCCTTGCCGACCTCATCCTGCGGGTCGGCCTGATCCAGCCACTCGGCCACGCGTGGGTCGGATCGGCGGGCGTGCAGAACGGATTCGATCGCAGCCATTTCCTCGGCCCGTTGCGGGGCCGCCCCGCGCGGCATCACCGTTTCCTGATCCCAGCCCAGCCGCCCGGCAATCTGCCCCAGCGCCGAGGTTTCGCGTTGAAAGGCCATCAGGTCATCAAAGGCGGTCATGTCAAACTCCTCGGATCGAGGCTGCGATTGGGTAGGCGGTCAGGAAGCGCGCGCGCAGGATCAGTGTCCAGACGACAACGGCCATGAACTGATGGAAGATCGCGATCTGCCACGGCGCGGCATAGACCACGGTAACGATGCCGATCACCACTTGCAGCGCCAGCGCCGCAAAGGCGGCATTAAAGGCGAAACGCGTCTGCGGATGCGCACTGGTGCCACCCCGTCGCCAGATGATGACGCTGAAGATCAGTAGCAGATAGCCCGCGCAACGGTGAATAAACTGCACCAATCCGGGGCTTTCGAAGAAGTTACGCCACATCGGCTCCAGCATCGTGGCATCGGGCGGCAAAAACTGCCCACCGATCAGAGGCCAGTCGGTATAGGACCGCCCCGCGTCGATCCCCGCGACCAAAGCGCCAATCAGGATTTGCAGGAACGCAAAGTGCATTAGGCCAGTCGATAACGAGAACAATTTCGCCTCTTTCGCGCGGCGGGCCTGCATCAGGTCACGTTCTTCGCGGCCTAGCTCAAAGATGTACCACGCAAGGAACCCGAGGATCACAAAAGCCAGCCCCAGATGCACAGCCAGACGATAGCTGGCGACGGCGGTCATACCCTCGCCCTGCGTTACGCCCGAGGCGACCATCCACCAGCCCACGGCGCCCTGAACCCCGCCCAAAGCACCGGGTATAAGCAGCTTACCCGTCCAACCAGTTGGAATTTTCCGCGCCATAAGGAAGCCAAAGAACCCGATTGCCCAGACCAGACCAATCATGCGGCCCAGTTGGCGATGGCCCCATTCCCACCAGTAGATCGTTTTGAAATCGTCCAATTCCATCCACTGGTTCTGGATGCGCCACTGGTCGATTTCCTTGTATTTGTCGAACTCGGACTGCCAGTCGGCTTCGGACATCGGCGGGATTGCCCCGGTGAAGGGCCGCCACTCGGTGATCGACAAGCCGCTGTCGGTCAGGCGCGTCAGACCGCCCACGGCGATCATGATCACAACCAGCGCAAACAGCATCATCAGCCAAGCCCGGATCGCCTTGCGTGCACCGCCACGCCCACGGTCGATCATACCGGGCTGAATTGCCTCTTGTTTCTGGTCGCCCGAGACCTCTTCGAAGATGCTGCGCTTGCCGCTCATGCTGTCCTCATGTCCTTGTTTCGTCGCACGCTAGGGTGAAGCGGAAGATAGGTCCAGCCTCAGCCCTTGTCCTTCCAGCGGACCATCTGCCGCATGATCCCGTGCAGCATCTGCACATCCGCCCGCGTCAGCCGCATCCGAGACCAAAGGTTGCGCAGGTTGGTCTTCATGCCTTCGGCCTTTTCGGGGGGATAGAAAAAGCCCGCCTCGTCCAGCCGGTCCTCATAATGTTCGACCAGCTTTTCGACCTCGATCCCCGTGGCCCAGTCACCCTTGCCCAGATCGGTGGCCTCATGCACCACATCGGCACTTTGGCGCATCCACTCATATGCAGTCAGCAACACACATTGCCCAAGGTTGAGCGAGGCATATTCGGGGTTCACCGAGACCGAGATGATGGCGTTGGCCTTGGCAATATCCTCATTCTCAAGCCCGGCGCGTTCGGGGCCGAACAGCACGGCAACCTTTTCGCCCGCCGCGACCTTTTCAGCGGCGATCTGCATCGCGCGCTCGGGGCTGTAGACCGGCTTGGTCAGCCCCCGTTGGCGCGCCGTGGTGGCGAAGACAAACGTGCTGTCCGCCAACGACCCAGCCAGATCGTCAAACAACAGCGCCTCATCCAGCAACCGCCCAGCCCCGCTGGACATGGCAACGGCCTTGGGGTTCGGCCAGCCATCGCGCGGCGCCACAATCCGCATTCGGTCCAGCCCGAAATTCCACATCGCGCGCGCGGCGGCGCCGATGTTTTCCCCCATCTGAGGGCGCACAAGCACAAAAGAAGGCTGAGGTTGATCGCTGGGCATACCTTACTCCGAAAGTTCCGCCTGCTCTAATCGCCCCGCCTGATTAGGGCAAGCCGCCGCTGCTTCTTCTGTTCCCAAATACCCGCTCGGCAGGCTAAAAAGTTTGCTTCCCCCGCTCAATCCGCTAAACCGCGCCGAGAACTGAAAACTGAAGGACGCGCCATGGATACCCCCGAGCAGCCGCAGATTTACCTGATTACGCCTCCGACCATTGCGCTTAGTACCTTCCCCGACCAATTGGGCCGCGTGCTGGACAGCACAGAAATCGCCTGCATCCGGTTGGCCTTGGCGGGCAGCGACGAAGACACCATCGCCCGCGCGGCTGATGCCTGCCGCGAGGTTGCCCACGCGCGTGATGTCGCCATCGTCATCTCAAACCATGTCCTGCTGGCGCAACGGCTGGGTTTGGACGGGGTACATCTGGATGATGGTGCCCGATCAGTTCGGGCTACGCGCAAAGAACTGGGCGCGGATGCCATCGTCGGCAGCTTTTGCGCGGCCTCCAGCCATGACGGCATGACCGCAGGCGAAAACGGAGCGGATTACGTGGCTTTTGGCCCAGTCGGCTCGTCAGCTTTGGGTGATGGCAGCATCGCTGAAAAGGACCTGTTCCAATGGTGGTCCGAGATGATCGAGGTTCCGGTCGTGGCCGAAGGCGGCCTGACCCCAGACCTGATCCGCGACCTTGCTCCCCATACCGATTTCTTTGGCATAGGCGACGAAATTTGGTCGCAAGACGATCCGGTTGCTGCGCTAAAAACGCTCACCGACGCGATGTGAGCGTTAACCCTTGCACCTGCTGTGACGCTGCGGCATGACACGGGCATGACCCAGACTAGTGACATCCTGTGTATCGGCTCGGTCCTGTGGGACGTGATCGGACGCTCGGCCAGCGCCATGCGGCAGGGATCAGACGTACCGGGGCGGATTACACGCCTGCCTGGCGGCGTGGCGATGAATATCGCCATGACGCTGGTGCGGTTCGGCATGACGCCCACCTTGCTGACCGCCATTGGCCGTGACCCCGAAGGGGATGAGCTGGTTAATGCCTGCGCCCGGCTGGGCATGGTCACGGATCACATCTATCGCTCACTGGACTTGCCGACCGATCGTTACATGGCTGTCGAAGGGGCAAACGGGCTGATCGCAGCCATCGCCGACGCGCACTCGCTCGAGGCTGCGGGGGCCAAAATTCTGCGCCCCCTGATGCACGGGCCATTGGGCTACGAGAACACTCCGTTCGAAGGCCCGATCGCGCTGGACGGCAACCTGACACTGACCCTGCTGGAAGAAATCGCCCAAAGCCCAGCCTTCGCCAAAGCCGACCTGCGCGTAGCTCCCGCCTCACCCGGCAAGGCCGAGCGCCTGCTGCCCTTCCTCAAACACGCTCGCGCCACGTTATACGTGAACCTTGAGGAAGCTGGCATTCTGTGCCAACGCGAGTTCGCCGATTCCGAAAGCGCCGCCAAAGGTCTGCTAGACCGGGGCGCGTTGCGGGTGTTGGTCACAGATGGCGGTAACTCTGCCACTGTCGGCACCTCGGATGAAATCCTGACCCAGAAACCCCCGTCCGTTCTGGTCACCCGTGTGACCGGCGCAGGCGATACTTTCATGGCGGCGCATATCGCGTCCGAGGCCGCCGGGGCCGCCCCCGACGCTGCCCTGACCCGCGCCCTGCACGCCGCCGCCACTTACGTTTCCGGAGAAACCCCACTGTGATCGACATCCAATACTCGGCCGAAGTGCGCGCCGCCAAAGACGCGGGCCACCCCATTGTTGCGCTGGAAAGCACCATCATCACCCACGGCATGCCCTACCCGCAGAATATCGAGGTCGCAGCGCAGGTCGAACAAGATATCCGTGACGCAGGCGCAGTACCCGCCACCATGGCGGTGATCAAAGGCAAGCTGCATGTGGGGCTCGAGGCCGACCAGCTAAAGGCACTGGGACAGGCGCAGGGCGTCGCCAAAATCTCACGCGCCGACATGGCCGCTTGCATCGCCACCGGTGGAACCGGCGCCACCACCGTTGCCGCCACGATGATCGCCGCGCAATATGCCGGGATCGAGGTCTTTGCCACCGGCGGCATTGGCGGCGTGCATCAAGGGGCGGAGACTTCGTTTGACATCTCGGCAGACCTGCATGAGTTGGCGCAAACCCGCGTGACCGTGGTGGCAGCAGGGGCCAAAGCGATCCTTGATCTGGCCAAAACGCTCGAGGTGTTGGAAACGCTGGGCGTGCCCGTGATCGCCTATGGCCAGGACGAATTCCCCGCCTTCTGGTCGGCGCAATCTCCCTACGCAGCGCCATTGCGCATGGACAGCGCAGCAGAAATCGCCAAGGCCCACGCCACCCGTCGCGCCCTTGGCCTGCCCGGCGGCCAGTTGGTCGCCAACCCGATCCCCGCCGCTGATCAAATCCCGGCGCTGGAACTGGCCCCGATCATCGCTTCGGCTCAGGCTGATGCCGACGCACACAGGATCACCGGCAAAGACGTTACTCCCTACCTACTGCAGCGCATTTATGAACAGACCGAGGGGCGGTCGCTGACCGCGAACATCGCATTGGTCAGAAATAACGCAAAATTGGCCGCCGGCATCGCCCGTGCCCTGTCCGAGTGAGCAAAGCTATTGTACCAAAGCCCCGGACTGCTTAACTAAATTGGCAAACACGCAGGACCGTAATGAACACGCCCTTTGACGAAGAACCTCACCGCCGACCGGGCCTGTTTTCCCGGCTGCGCGCGTCATTTCTGACGGGCATCGTTGTCATCGCTCCGGTCTGGCTGACCATCTGGCTGATCTGGTCCGTGGTGGGCTGGATCGACAGCGCGGTCCTGCCGCTGATCCCGCAGAAATTCCAACCCTCGGAATATGTGGGGGTGAACCTGCGCGGCGTGGGCGTGGTGATCTTCCTGATCTTCACCGTGCTTGTCGGCTGGATTGCCAAAGGAATTCTTGGCCGCTCGCTGATCCACTTTGCCGAAAGCCTCGTAAACCGGATGCCGGTGGTGCGCTCGGTTTATTCGGGGATCAAGCAAATATCGGAAACGGTGTTTGCCCAGACGGAACGGTCCTTTGAAAAAGCCTGCCTGATCCAATATCCCCGCCGGGGTATCTGGGCGATCGGATTTGTCTCGACCACTGCGCGGGGTGAGGTCAGCGACCGCGCTGAAACCGGTGGCAACCTGTTGAGTGTTTTTGTGCCAACCACACCCAACCCGACCTCTGGATTTCTGCTGTTCTTCCCGGAAGAGGACGTGATCCTGCTGGACATGTCGATCGAGGACGCGGCCAAACTGGTGATTTCGGCAGGTCTTGTTTATCCAAACGAAAAAGACCCGTCGCAGCCGCCCGAGTGATCAGCCGAACATTTCGGGTAGATTGACCGTGCTGCGCGTGCCAAGGTCGGATTTGTGCTCCGCCAGAAACCGATCCATGGCTCTGCGCCCTGCATCCTTGAGCTTGTGCAACACGACCGGGTTTGGCACGGTCTTGGTGGCCACCGACAAATCATTCATAAGATCATCATCTGCGATCATGTGAACCAGAACGCGGCTCATCTCTCCGGCCTTTAGTTTTCCATCCGCCAATAAGCGCTGAACAAAGCTGATCGCGCGCAGTTCTCGAAACAGGGAGGAATTGAAACTGATCTCATTGATACGGTTCTGAATCTGCTGCGGCGTCCGCGGTATCTCGTCCCGTTCCAGCGGGTTTATATTCACGATCACCACGTCGTCAGGCAGATCGCCATTGAACAACGGATAAAGCGCCGGATTGCCGGTATATCCACCGTCCCAATAAGCTTCGGTTCTGCCGGACTTGGGATCAAAAATCTCGACCGCCTGAAACAGGTTCGGCAAACAGGCCGAGGCCAAAATGGCACCAGTCGAAACCTCTTGCCCGGTAAAAACTCGTATCTTTCCGCTGCGCACACAGGTTGCACAGACAAAAAGCTGCGGCCCGTCATCTGCGCAAATCTCGTCAAAATTGAACCGATCCACCACGGGCTCAAGCGGATTGCGATAAAAGGGACCATACGCATAAGGCGAGACCAATCTCGACCATGCATCGCCCACGGAAAACGGTAGCGAATATTCCATGGCCTGTGCGATCTGCGCGGGCTCCAACGACTGCATCCAGTTGGCAAGGCGCATGTCACCAACCGCACCCATCCGGGACCAAAGACCATTCAGATTTTCCCGCGCCCCCGCGCGGCCATCGTGCACCATGCCCGATTTGAACGCCGCCCCATTCAACGCCCCGGCCGAGGTTCCAGTGATCGCCGCGACCTCGATATCCTCTTCATCAAGAATTCGATCCAACACACCCCAGGTAAACGCCCCATGTGCGCCACCGCCTTGCAAAGCCAGATTGATCCTCTTCACGACCCACCCCTTCTTCTGTTTAGAAATACTTCGGGGGTGTGGGGGCAGCGCCCCCACGTAATCTTACAAAGCGGTCCAACCGCCATCCACGGAAATCGTCGTCCCCGTGATCTGCGCCGCCGCGTCCGAGCACAAAAACACCGTCGTGCCCCCCAGTTGCTCAACCGTTGCAAATTCTTTCGACGGTTGCCGCTCCAGCAGGACGTTCTTCACGACGTCCTCACGGCTCATGTTGTATTCCTTCATCGTGTTCGGAATCTGAGCGTCCACCAAAGGCGTCAGCACATAGCCCGGACAAATCGCGTTGCAGGTGATTGGTTCCTGCGCGGTCTCAAGCGCAATTGTCTTCGTCATCCCCACGACCCCGTGTTTGGCAGCGACATACGCCGCCTTATAAGGAGAGGCGGTCAGCCCATGCGCCGACGCGATATTAACCACACGACCCCATCCTGCCTTTCGCATCATCGGCAAAGCGGCGGCAGTCGTGTGAAAGGCCGAGCTCATGTTGATCGCAATGATTGCATCCCACTTGTCGACCGGAAACAGGTCGATCGGCGAGACATGCTGAATACCCGCGTTATTAACAAGGATATCGCAAGCCCCGGCCTGTTCGATCAGGGCGCGGCATTCGTCCCCCTTGGACATATCTGCCTTGATATAGCGCGCGTTGGTGCCAGTCTCCTGAGAGATTTCCGCAGCAAGGGCGTGGTCTTCGTCAAGGTCGGTAAAGGAATTCAGAACCACATCTGCGCCGGCCTTGGCCAATTCACGGGCAACCCCCAATCCGATCCCTGAGTTCGACCCCGTTACGATTGCCGTTTTTCCCTTAAGGCTCATGGCCGCTCTCCCTTAGAATCCGTATCGGCGACACAGTGCCATGCTGCACGTGCAAAGAAAACGAAGAATGACCTCGCGGAACGGATTGACAAAAACTCGGCCAAAAAAAACGCCCGCACGAAGCGGGCGTTAAGTTATTGAGGCAGGTTTCATACAGGCAAGAAACCTATCGAGCAGTGCACCCTTTATAAGCAATTCCACGCCTTCGTCCAAGCTAAAAGTTTGAAAAGAAGAAAAATCATCGGTACGATGAATCCCAACAAAATAAGGCCAGAGCAGGATTGTTTCCAAAATGAGCCCCGATTTTCTACGACCCGCACGCCCAGTGATCACGGGAATCACTTTCCTTTTGGGGGCCGCAATCGCCAGCGCAGAATCGGCGCATGGCATAGCTATGTACGGAGAGCCCGCCCTACCACCGGATTTTGTGTCTCTGCCTTACGCAAACCCCGACGCGCCCAAAGGCGGAAAAGTCGTTTTCGGAAATACGGGCGGCTATAACAGTTTGAACCCGTTTGTGCAAAAAGGGACCTCCCCATGGCAGTTGCGGTTTTGGACGCATGAAAGCCTGATGGGGCGATCTTGGGACGAACCTTTCACACTTTACGGCCTGTTAGCCGAATCAGTTGAGACGGCGCCGGACCGGTCTTGGGTCGAATTTACACTACGCGAAGGGGCACAATTTTCGGACGGCACACCCGTCACCGTTGATGATGTCATCTGGTCTTATGAGATTTTGGGAACCGAAGGGCATCTGCGGTATCGCGGTCTTTGGAGCAAGATCGACAGCATCGAAGCAACCGGCCCGCGCACCGTGCGGATCACATTCAACGAGCCCGACCGCGAACTGGCCTTGATCGCCGGTCTGCGCCCGATCCTGCAAAAGGCACAGTGGGACGGTAAGGATTTTGCCAATGCCACGCTGCACGATATTCCCGTCGGCACCGGCCCGTATGTGATCGACAGCTATGAGCCGGGACGATACGTCAACCTGCGGCGTAACCCCAATTACTGGGGAAGCGATGTTCCCTTCCGTCGGGGTACGATGAATCTTGATGAGATGCGGATCGAATTCTACGGGGACGGCACCGTTCTGTTTGAGGCTTTCAAAGCTGGTGAACTGACCGCCGTGCGCGAGTTCAACGCAGACAAGTGGGAAACACAGTACAACTTCCCAGCCGTTCAGCGCGGCGATGTAGTAAAAACCGAAATCCCTCATGGTAAGCCATCGGGCATGACCGGATATGTCATGAACACCCGCAAAGCGCCGTTCGAAGACTGGCGCGTTCGCGAAGCCCTGACGCTGGCCTTCAATTTCGAGTTCATCAACGACACGATCACCGGTGGGGCGCAGCCCAGGATCACGTCCTATTTCTCGGGCTCCGTTCTCGCCATGCAACCTGGCGCAGCAACAGGCCGCGTGGAAGAGCTGCTTCAACCCTACGCGGCAGACCTGCCGCCCGGAACGCTTGAGGGATACGTCCTGCCGGAAGGTGACGGCTCGGCCCGCAACCGGTCAAACATCCGTAAAGCGACCAAGCTGCTGTCTGAAGCAGGCTGGACCATTCAGGACGGCGTCCTTCGCAACGCAAACGGTGATGCGTTCACGCTGAACGTGTTGCTGCAACAGGGCGACAGCGAAGGCGAGACCGCCATCGAGATCTATAGCCGTGCGCTGGAACGTCTGGGAATTCAAGTATCAACAGAACAGGTAGACAGCGCGCAATTCACCGGGCGTACCTCAGATCTGGATTTTGACATGACATTTTTCCGACGCGCCCTCTCGTTATCGCCGGGCAACGAACAACGGCTGTATTGGGGGAGTGAAAATGCCGATACGCCCGGCACCCGCAACCTGATGGGCGTGGCCTCACCTGCTGTGGACGGATTAATTGATGCCATGCTTGCGTCAGAAAGCCATGAGGACTTCGTTGCCGCCACCCGCGCCTTGGACCGCGTGTTGACAGCCGGACGATACGTCATTCCGATCTGGAATTTCGACGTCGGGCGGATCGCGCACGCCAAAGAACTGAAGCAACCGGAAACCCTGCCAATTTACGGCGACGGGCCCGAGTATATGCCGCAGGTCTGGTGGTTCGAAGAGTAACGCAAACGCACGGACCAGACCCGATTTCAGGCGGAATTCAATTGCGTTCGGCTTTTCGGCGAAAAACGGCACACGCGCCAATAGGCCCAACATCTTGCGTCACAAATTGGGACGGCTGCTACAGATTGGTACGGATACTAATTTGAGTTAATAAACAAAAACTTCGCACAAAAAGCTTTACGCAATGCATCCATGCGTTGTAGCCTTGCAGCATTATAGCGCTTTGCGCGACCTGATTATTGCTTTGAATTTCGGAACATAGCCTTTTCTCAGCCTCGCAGCGTGCGCCTTTTACGGACCAGCCCCCACTCACTCCAAACTTGGGTCCGTATGCCCGTTGCGGATTGCCTGCAACGGGCATTTTGATCCTTGCAGCAGATCGGAAATGGGTGCGACATTTTGTCATGCGCTGACGACCCATGCCCCTTCGTACCCTGTTTATGGCCGAGCAGCTTTGAAACCTGGAAACCGGAAAGCTTGCAGATGTTGAACTGGAATGACCTGACGCAAGACTGGGACGCAATGTATTCGCGCGCCAAACGGCGCTTTCCAAACCTGCGCGACAAGGACAAGCCGCTGTTCAGCAAGGATCGCAAAGGATTTGAGGCTTACCTTGCAGAACGTCACCACCTGACAGTGAACGAAGCCCACGAAGAGCTTGAGGACTTTCTGTTCACGGAAGGCCTGAACCGAGAATTCAGCCGGTCGTTAACTAAGTGACGTCACCCAAAGGATCGTCGCGTCTTCGTCGCTGACAGACACCACGTTGTGCCCCATGCTGCCGTCGTAATAGGCGCTGTCGCCGCGGCGCATTTCCACAGGTTCATAAAACTCGGTGTAAAGACGTACAACGCCTGTAAGCACGTAAAGAAATTCTTCCCCGTCGTGGCGAACCCAACCCTCGAACTCGTCCATCGACCGCGCCCGCACACGCGCCCGATAGGGCAGCATCTGCTTTTTCGTCAGCGTTTCGGCCAGCAACTCGTGCTCGTATGTCGTCGTGGGATGGGCTGTGCCCTCTCCCATCCGGGTGACGGCCATACGGCCAATCACCTGTTCCCGCTGTGGCGGGGTGAAGAGCTGGGGCACTGAAATCTCAAGCCCGGTCGCCAGCTTTTTCAGCGCATCATAGGTCGGAGACATCTGGCCATTTTCGATTTTGCTGAGTGTCGAACGCGCCAACCCTGCCTGAGTTGCCGCTTGTTCCAACGTCCATTTGCGCGCCTTGCGCAGCTCGCGCACGCGGGCGCCAAGGTCCAGCGGCTCAACCTCCGCGGGCTCGCCCGAGTCTCGGGCCAATCGGATCAGGGATGTCTGTTCGTGCGTACTCATGTGCAATTCTATAGGGCTAGGTTGACCTGCTTGCAACGGAACAGACGTCGCGTTAGCCAGTCGCTATGCTTTCTGTCTTCGATCAAGGCCCTGCTTTGGCCTGTCCATCCCCGTTCAATCTGGCGGCGCATGTATTGCGTCAGGCCAATCGGCTGGCCGACAAAACCGCCCTGTCAGTTGTCGGGTCGACCAAGGCGGAACACTGGTCATACGCACAGTTGAAACGCGCCATTCTTGGCACCGGAACTGGTTTGCTGCAGTCTGGCTTAAACCCCGGAGACATCGCTTTGATGAGGCTGGGCAACACGGTCGACTTCCCCATCGCCTATCTGGGTGCGATATCGGTGGGGATCGTACCTGTGCCGACCTCGTCCCAATTGACCGAACCCGAAACCGCAAAGATCATCCAAGACCTAAAGCCAGCAGCCGTTCTGCGTGACCTGACCGTGGCCTGCGCCAACCATCCTGTGCAGATCACTTTGCCCGATCTGACCGCCATGCGGGACCTGTCCCCAGCCACATTCCAGATGGGCGATCCCGAGAGGATGGCGTACGTCGTCTATACCTCGGGCACCTCTGGGAAACCTCGGGCTGTCGCACACGCCCATCGCGCAATCTGGGCCCGGCAGATGATGGTGGATGGGTGGTACGGTCTACGCGAAAATGACCGCCTGTGCCACGCCGGAGCGTTCAACTGGACCTACACATTGGGCACGGGTTTGATGGACCCGTGGACGATCGGCGCGACAGCGTTGATCCCCGAGCCCGGAACCGATCTGTCCACCCTTCCTGCGCTTCTGCGTGACCACCAAGCCACTATTTTCGCGGCCGCACCGGGTGTCTTTCGAAAAATCGTCGGAACGACCGATCAGCTAACCTTGCCGCACCTACGGCATGGGCTCTGCGCAGGTGAGAAGCTGTCGCCCACGCTTCATACACAATGGAAACGCGCCACAGGGACCGAACTGTTTGAGGCCTATGGCATGTCCGAATGCTCGACCTTCATCTCGTCCAGCCCCGAACACCCCGCGCGGGGTGAGGCCTTGGGCCAACCGCAGCCCGGCCGGCGCGTGGCCATCCTTGGGCCAGATGGTCCAGTCCCGCAAGGAACCGAGGGCACCATCGCCATCCACCGCTCGGATCCTGGCCTGATGCTAACCTATCTGAATGCCCCGGACGAAGCGCAGGCGCGGATGCAGGGCGATTGGTTTCTGACCGGCGATCAGGGCGCGATGGCTGTGGATGGGCAGATAACTTATCTGGGCCGCGACGACGATATGATGAACGCGGGCGGGTACCGCGTGTCCCCTGTCGAGGTTGAGGCCGTGCTGTCACAATACCCCGGCATCACGCAGGCAGGTGCCGCCGCCGTCGAGGTGAAACAGGACACATTCCTGATAGCAGCCTTCTATACAGGCCCGGAAAAGCTGGACGAAGATGCCCTGCGCACCTATGTGGAAGCAAATCTGGCGCGCTACAAGCAACCGCGCGCCTTTATCCACCTGCCCGAGCTGCCGACTGGCGGCAATGGCAAACTCCTGCGCCGGGCGCTTCCGGCCTATTTCAAGGCGACCACCGAATGACCCAGACCGTCAAGCTTGACATCATGTCCGACCCGATCTGCCCGTGGTGCTATATCGGCAAGACCCATCTGGACAAGGCGCTGGCCGCGATCCCAGATCACCCCTTTGTCATCGAATGGCACCCTTTCCAACTGAATCCAGACATGCCGGACGAGGGCATGGGCCGCCGCGAATATCTGGAACGCAAGTTTGGCGGCAAAGAAGGTGCTGTCCGTGCCTACGCCCCGGTTGTTGAGCACGCTGAAAACGCTGGCCTGAAAATCGACTTTGAAGGGATGAAGCGCACTCCCAACACGCTGGACGCCCACCGCCTGATCCACTGGGCCGGGATCGAAGGGAAACAAAACGCGGCGGTCGACGCACTGTTCGACGCCTATTTCGTTCAGACACGCGACATCGGAGATCACGAGGTTCTGGCGGACATCGCCGACGGTATCGGTATGGACGCTGCGATCGTGCTGAAACTGCTGAAATCAGATGCTGATCGTCAGGACATCAGTGACCGCGACACGCATTCGCGCCAGATGGGAGTGAACTCGGTCCCGACCTTCATCGTCGCCAACCAGCACGCGGTTCCCGGCGCCCAACCTCCTGAAATGTGGGAGCGCGTGATCGGTGAAATCATGTCTCAACTTGAGGCTTCCCCTGCAAATTAGCACAGCCCTCTGTGCACATTTAGTCTCTGGTGCCACCTGACCTACCGTGATAGCGCGATCAGGTCAGGAGGGCACAATGGCCGGTCGTATGTCACGAGGAGAGTTCGTCGCACTTGTCGCGATGATGTTCGCAACAATAGCGTTCTCGATCGATTCCATGCTGCCCGCCCTGCCCGAAATCGGCGCGCAGCTCAGCCCGGATGACATCAACCAAGCGCAGTTGATCCTGACCTCATTCGTTCTGGGGATGGGGATCGGGACATTCTTTACCGGTCCGTTGTCTGATGCATTCGGGCGTAAACCAGTCATCTACGTCGGCTCTGCACTGTATATCCTGTCGGCGGCGGTGGCATGGTCCAGTTCCTCGCTTGAGATGCTGCTGATCGCGCGGATTTTTCAGGGTATCGGCTGTTCTGCCCCGCGCGTTGTCGCGATGGCAATTATCCGGGATCTGTATTCCGGCCGCGAAATGGCCCGTATTGTCTCGATCGCGATGATGATCTTTACGCTGGTTCCAGCCATCGCGCCAATGATGGGCGCCGGAATTATCGCACTGACCGGATGGCGCGGAATTTTCGCGTCTTTCGTGCTGTTTTCACTGATCACAATCGTCTGGATGGGGCTGCGCCTGCCGGAATCTCTGGCTGCTGAAAACCGACGTCCTTTGCGTCTGCCGCTGATGCTGGACGCGGCGCGCCAGATGTTTGCACATCCAACGGTAAGGGTTTCGATTATGGTGCAGACCCTGTGCCTTGGGATGCTATTCACCATGCTGACCATGGTGCAGCCGATCTATGACGTTATCCACGACAGCGCCGAAAGCTTTCCCTTCTGGTTCGGTTTCGTGGCGCTTATGTCCGGCTCTGCGAGCCTGCTGAACGCAGCCCTTGTCATCCGTCTGGGAATGCGCCGGATCGTGACGTGGGTTCTGGGTGCGCAGATCGTTTTCACGACTTCGGTCATCGTTCTGAACAGCATGGACCTGTCACCGACCCTGTCATTCGCCGTATTCGTTAGCTGGCAAACCGCCGTATTCTTTATGGCGGGCATGACCATGGGCAACCTCAACGCCATCGCGATGGAACCTATGGGCCATATCGCTGGCATGGCGGCCTCGGTCATCGGAGCGATCTCAACGGTTCTTGCCGCGGCGATCGCTGCACCCATTGGCCTGCTGTTCGACGGATCAATCGCACCTTTGGCAACCGGGATACTGACGATGAGCACACTGGGTTTTGGCCTAATGCTGCACATGGGTCGGATCGAAAACAGATTGCCAGCCTGATCTGTGCACCCCCGGTGAATCAGGTTAACCTCCGCTCAACCCGAGTGGAGATTTTCAATGAGCGACTATTACGATCTGGGAACCCATACCTGCACGGTCACCACCGCCTCGGCCAAAGCGCAGCTATGGTTCGACCGCGGGTTGGTCTGGACCTACGGTTATAACCACGATGAGGCCGTAGCCTGTTTCCAGCGAGCGGTCGAAGCCGATCCGAATTGCGCAATGGCACATTGGGGCGTCGCCTATGCCGCCGGTCCCAACTATAATGTGCCGTGGAATCTGTTGGATGACCGCGGCAAGAAGAAGGCGCTGACATTGGCATTTGACGCGACGCAACGGGCGCTTGCTTTGGTCGATGGCTGTACCCCAGTCGAGCAGGCACTGATCCACGCCCTGCCCACGCGTTATCCGCAGGACGACCCAACAGATGATATGCACCAATGGGACTATGACTTTGCAGACGCTATGCGCGCGGCGTTTGCTGAACGACCCGACCATCTGGAC
Source organism: Ruegeria sp. HKCCA5491 (assembly GCF_013034565.1). NCBI lineage: Bacteria > Pseudomonadati > Pseudomonadota > Alphaproteobacteria > Rhodobacterales > Roseobacteraceae > Ruegeria > Ruegeria sp. HKCCA5491. Next base: position 84,054 of record NZ_WQGG01000009.1, on the reverse strand, counting down.
CTGCGTACCATCTATGTTGAATCGCTCCTGAACCTCACGCCTTGGCAGATGTGGGACCTGAAGTCGGGGAAACCAGCTGAGGGTGCTGCGACGCTTGAAGCCCAAAAAGCGCTGGAAGATGCGATGGCGAACGATCCAGCAGCCATGTCTCATCCCGGTCTTCTCCATCTATATGTGCACCTGATGGAGATGTCGCCAACCCCCGAAAAAGCGTTGAAAGCAGGGGATGTTCTGCGAACATTGGTGCCTGATGCGGGCCATTTGGTGCATATGCCCACCCATATCGACGTATTGTGCGGTCACTATCAAAACGTCGTTCATTGGAACGAAAAGGCGATCGAGGCAGACCTTAAGTATTACGAGCGCGAGGGCGCTTTCAACGTGTACACAGGCTATCGCCAGCACGATTATCACTTTGTCATCTACGGCGCGTTGTTCCTGGGTCAGATCGAGCCGGCCCTGCGCGCCAATCAGGGCATGTGGGACACTACACCCGAAGAGATGCTGCGCATCGAAAGCCCGCCAATGGCGGACTACTTCGAAAGCTATATGTCCATGGGCCCTCACATCCTGATCCGTTTTGGCCGCTGGGAAGAAGCCAAGGCGCTTGAGCCACCAGAAGACACCGACCTGTTCCTGACCCTGACCGCGACGACCTACTATGCCCGCGCTATCGCTTTTGCGGCGACGGGACATGTGGCCGAAGCCGAGGCCGAGGAACAGCTTTTTCTTGCTGCCAAGGCCCGCGTCCCCGACACCCGGCTGATGCACAACAACCGTGTTACTGACCTGCTGGAGATCGCGCAGGAGATGCTGAGGGGCGAGATTGAGTACCGCAAGAGTAATTACGATGTGGCCTATGCCCATCTGCGACGCTCGGTCGAGTTGGACGACAACCTGCCTTATGATGAGCCGTGGGGCTGGATGCAGCCGACCCGTCACGCATTGGGCGCGTTGTTGTTCGAACAGGGCCAAACTGCCGATGCTGAAGCTGTTTATCGCGAAGATTTGGGACTGGGCGGCACTCTTAGCCGCGCCTCGATCCATCCAGACAATGTCTGGAGCCTTAAGGGGTTGCACGATTGCCTGAAAGCGCGTGGCGAGGTCGACGAGATCAAGCAAATCAGCCAAAGACTGGATCTGGCACTTGCCCGCGCCGACCGTGCCGTCGGCGCATCCTGCTTTTGCGCGCAGGCGGCGATGAAGGCCGCTGAATGAAGCCCCTTCTGCTTGTTGCCACCTTTACCTGCGGCCCGGCGCTGGCGGATCGCCAGACCTTTCCCCCTGTGGATGAGGCTGACCAAGACCCAAGCCTTTTGGCGTTTCGGGCCGAGTTGTTGACCAAGGTCAAAGCGCGGGACGCTGACGCGGTCATAGCGGCGGCCTGTCCTGACATTTACCTTAGCCACGGCGGGAATGGCGGCCCCGAAGAGTTCCGAGAGCTTTTGGCCCCCGATCCGGCCACCTTGCCTGAACAAGGAGGCGAGACCTATTGGTCCGATCTTGAAAACACCTTGTTACAGCCCGGCTATTTCGACGAAGACGGTGAGTTCTGGATGCCGCATCAGTGGCAGATCACCCTGCCCGCCACGTTAGACCCTTATATGGCTTACTTCGTCAATGCTGCGGACGTGACTCTGCGCCAGTCTCCAAACCGGGGCGCGCCGATTCTGGATCTGATCAGCCATGAGGTCGTCATAGTCCGGGACTATTCCGAGATTGACGAATACCAGCAGGTTTTGCTGACCGATGGCGGCCAGGGCTACATGCACAGCATGTTCCTGTGGCCGATGGTCGGGTATCGGGCCGCATTCGCCAAGTCAGAGGGCGGTCAATGGCAGTTATGCACCTTCGTCGCCGGTGACTAAGGTGTCACCGGACCGAGCAATGTGATTTAGGTTTTGGCCTTTTTCTCGGCCATAACTTTTTCGGCCAGGTCCCGCGCAATAGAGAAGGCACCTTTGATCTTATCGTTGTCCTTCTTCCAGTCACGCCGCACGACGATCTTGTTGTCTTTAACCTTAGCCAACCCGCGCTGGTTCTGGATGAATTCGACCAATCCCTGAGGTGACGCGAATTTGTCATTGTGGAACTGGATCGTCGCGCCCTTTGGCCCGCCATCCAGTTTCGCAATACCCGCGCGTTTGCACATGGTTTTGATGCGGACGACCAGCATCAATGTGTTCACCTCTTTCGGCAATTTTCCAAATCGGTCAATCAGTTCCGCCGCGAATCCTTCCAGTTCAACCTTTGTCGACAGCGATGACAGGCGACGATAGAGGCCCAGACGAACATCCAGATCGGGCACGTAGTCCTCGGGGATCAGAACCGGCACGCCTAGATTGATCTGCGGGGCCCATTGGTCATCGCTGTCTGACAGCCCCTCCATCTCACCGGCTTTGATCTTGGCAATCGCTTCTTCCAGCATCGACTGGTAGAGTTCATAGCCCACATCGCGCATTTGCCCCGATTGTTCTTCGCCCAGTAGGTTACCCGCGCCACGAATGTCCAAGTCTTGGCTAGCCAGCGTGAACCCCGCCCCCAGTGTATCCAACGAGCCCAGAACGCGCAGACGTTTCTCGGCCGTGGCAGTCAGCTTCTGGCGCGGCTTGGTGGTTAGATAGGCATAGGCGCGGGTTTTTGAGCGCCCCACCCGACCACGGATTTGGTACAATTGGGCCAGACCGAACATATCCGCCCGATGCACAACCATCGTGTTCGCGGTTGGGATATCCAGCCCACTTTCTACAATCGTTGTGGCCAGCAGAACGTCGTATTTGCCGTCGTAAAAGGCGTTCATGCGATCGTCGAGTTCACCCGCCGCCATCTGACCGTGGGCCACCACATAGGTCAGTTCGGGCAGTTGTTCCTTCAGGAACTCCTCGATCTCGGGCAGGTCCGAAATGCGCGGGACCACGTAAAAGCTCTGGCCACCGCGATAATGTTCACGCAGCAGGGCCTCGCGGATCGTGACCGCGTCAAACTCGCTGACATAGGTGCGGATCGCCAGACGGTCGATGGGCGGCGTGCCGATGATCGACAGGTCGCGCACGCCAGTTAGCGAAAGTTGCAGGGTGCGCGGGATCGGCGTGGCGGTCAGGGTCAGGACGTGGATGTCGCTGCGCAGCTGTTTCAGGCGTTCTTTGTGGCCGACGCCGAAATGCTGTTCCTCGTCGATGATCAGCAGGCCCAGATTGTTGAACCGGATGCCCTTGGCCAACAGCGCGTGGGTGCCGATCACGATATCGACCGTGCCGCGCGCCAAGCCGTCTCGTGTTTGCTGCGCCTCTTTCGCTGAGACAAAGCGCGATAACTGTCGCACCTCCAGCGGGAATCCCCGAAACCGCTCCTTGAAGCTGGCCGCATGCTGGCGGGCCAGCAGGGTGGTTGGCGCGATCACCGCCACCTGCACGCCCGACATGGCGGCGACAAAGGCCGCGCGCATGGCAACCTCGGTCTTACCAAAGCCCACATCGCCGCAGATCAGGCGATCCATCGGCGCGCCCGAATGCATATCCCCCATCACCTCAGAAATCGCGCGCAACTGATCGTCGGTTTCCTGATAAGGGAAACGGGCGCTGAATTCCTCCCACGCATGGGGCGGAGGGTCCATGATGGGGGCTTTGCGCAAGGCCCGTTCGGCTGCGATGCGGATCAGCTTGTCCGCCATTTCGCGGATACGCTCTTTTAGCTTGGCCTTTTTCGCCTGCCACGCGCCGCCGCCCAGACGGTCTAGCAGACCTTCGTCATGGCCGTATTTGGACAGCAACTCTATATTTTCGACCGGCAGGTACAGTTTTGATTGCTCGGCATATTCCAGCAGCAGGCATTCATGAGCGGCACCGGCGGCAGTGACGACCTCCATCCCCATATAACGACCGATGCCGTGATCCACATGCACCACAAGATCGCCGGGCGTCAGGGATTGGGTCTCAGTCAGGAAGTTCTCGGCCTTGCGGCGTTTCTTGGGCTGACGGATCAGGCGATCACCCAGCACGTCCTGTTCGGCAATCACCGTCAGGTCGGGGGTCTCGAACCCATGCTCCAGCGCCCAGACGGCCAGATGCAGGCCGCGTTTGCCAACGCGGGTGCCATCGGTGACGGGGATCACCTCGGCCAGCCCTTCATCCTCGATCAGCCCGGTCAGACGTTCGCGCGCGCCTTCGGAATAAGACGCGATCAGCACCGGGCCTTTGGCCATTTTGTCGGTGATATGCGCAGCTAGGGCACCAAACAAGCTGATGCTTTCCTGCTGCCGTTCGGGTGCAAAGTTTCGACCGATCCGTCCGCCTGCGTCGATCACGCCCGGTCCGCTGGCTTGTGGCAGGGGGCCGAACTGCAGAACCCGCCGGTCGCCAATCGCCTGTTCCCACGAAGCATCGTCCAGATACAACAATCCGGGTGGCGTCGGCTTATACACCGTATCCATGCGCGTTCGGTTTTCCAAAGCCAAGCGCCGGGTTTCATACTGATCGGCAATCGTATCCCACCGCGCAAGACGCGCGGGCGTCACCTGATCATCCAGCGAGATCGTTGCCCCCGGCAGGTAATCGAAAAGTGTCTCCAGCCTTTCGTGAAAGAACGGAAGCCAATGTTCGACACCTTGATGTTTGCGCCCCGCACTGACGGCCTCGTACAAAGGATCATCGGTCCCCGCCGCGCCAAATTCGATGCGGTAGTTTTGGCGAAACCGAGTAATGGCGGCCTCGTCCAGAATAACCTCGGACACCGGGGCCAATTCCACGACCTCAAGCTTTTCGGTCGTTCGTTGTGAGACAGGATCAAACCGGCGCGCACCGTCCAGAACATCGCCGAACAGGTCCAGCCGCACGGGACCGGACTCACCGGGCGGGAAAATGTCTATGATGCCGCCGCGAACCGCATAATCTCCGGGCTCCATCACGGTGGGACTTTGGGCAAATCCCATGCGGACCAGAAACGCGCGCAGGGCCTGTTCATCGACACGATGATTCACGCGTGCGGTAAAGGCAGCTTGTCTTAGCACGTCCCGCGCTGGAACGCGCTGTGTTGCCGCGTTCAGGGTTGTCAGCAAAACGAAACGTTCTGGCATCTGATGGACCAGAGCTGCCAATGTCGCGACCCGCGCCGCCGCAATATCCGCATTCGGCGACACCCGATCGTATGGCAGGCAATCCCAGCCGGGAAACACAAAGACGGGAACGTCCGGTGCGAAGAAAGCCAGCGCCGCGCGCATCGCTTCCATCCGCTTGTCATCACGCGCGACATGACAGACCGGACCGCCGCTCCGGGTCATTTCGTTCAGAACAAGCTGTGCGTCAAACCCTTCGGGGGCGCCGCCAACCGTCACATGGTTCGGAGCCGTCATCGCCTTGCCTTTCCGAATTCTCTATCCCAGAACGCCGATGGAAAAGTTCTGATACATACCCCAAAGCGATGTGATCAAGATCGAAATTATTCCAACGATCTGCGTATAGATTCTGCATCGCGTGAGAATTTTTGACACGACATCCATGCCCGGTTCGGTCCGTTGTAACTTGCGCGCAGCGGAAATGTTGATCAGCATCACCACACAAAGCGGAAACAAAAGCAGAAAGACCGCCTGAGCGAACTCAACTCCGTAGAAAAACCCAAGTATCGCCAGCCCGGTAAAGAAAAAGCAACTTAACGCCAAAATGACCAGCCCGGACACATCCACGATGTATAAAAGCCGGTTCTTGTTGATCCTGACGACGTCCAACAGGTCTTCTTCAGCCTGCCCACCGATGCGGCGTGCGCGAACGACCAGGTCATAAGGAACCCCCATGGCCCAGTGGCTGGCCGACGACCATAGAACGGCCAAACCGATCCAATACCAAAGGTTGGAAAAGCTGCGCATGTCGATGAGTTCAAAAATCGAAGAGTATAAGTCCACGCGTCAGCCCTTTGTTCACTGTCCTTAGGGACCCTCTTCGCATAGGCGCGTCCATCGTTACCCTTGAGACTACGCGGAATTCATGCCACCCAATGCGAGAATATTCAAGGAGAGCGCGACATGAAACCGACCATCGCCCCTTTTCCATTGGCTCGTTTCCGTAGAGCGCGGCAATCTCAGGCCATTCGGGGTCTTGTGCGCGAAAACACACTGACCACAGATGACCTGATCTGGCCGGTATTTGTGCGCGACGGCGAAGGGATAGAAGAACCGGTTCCTTCTATGCCTGGTGTTGTACGGCGGTCCGTCGATCTGATTGCGAAGGCTGCAGTCGAAGCACAAGCACTTGGAATACCTGCGATCTGCATCTTTCCTTACACTGACCCCAGTCTGAAAACCGAAGACTGTGCCGAGGCGTGGAATCCCGACAACCTGTCGAACCGCGCCATTCGCGCCATCAAGTCCGCAGCTCCGGATATTGCAGTGATGACGGATGTGGCATTGGACCCCTACAACATCAACGGTCATGACGGATATGTCGTCGATGGCGAGATTGTGAACGATCAGACGGTTGAGGCGCTGGTGAAGATGACGCTGGCCCAGGCCGACGCGGGTGCTGACATCATCGGGCCATCTGACATGATGGACGGCCGGATCGGGGAAATGCGCCGCGCGCTGGAATCCGCAGGCCACCAGAATGTGATGATTCTGAGCTACGCCGCCAAATACGCCAGCGCCTTCTATGGTCCGTTCCGAGATGCAGTTGGCGCGTCTGGTGCGCTGACGGGTGACAAGAAGACCTACCAGATGGACCCGGCCAATTCGAACGAGGCCATGCGCCTGATCGAACGTGATCTGACGGAAGGAGCCGACATGGTCATGATCAAGCCGGGCATGCCCTATCTGGACATCTGCCGACGCGTCAAAGACACGTTCGGCGCCCCCACTTATGCCTATCAGGTGTCCGGTGAATACGCGATGATTCAGGCCGCTACGCAGAACGGCTGGATCGATGGGGAAAAGGTCATGCTGGAAAGCCTTCTCGCGTTCAAGCGCGCGGGATGTGACGGCATCCTGACCTACTTTGCCCCAGAGGTCGCCCGGCACCTTCAGGGCTAAGACCTCAAACTGTCGCGATAATTCGCCTATTGTGATCGGGGGTGATGCAGCTTTCCCGTGACACGTGGACTCAATAGGCGTATCCTCGCCCATAAGATCGGGAACACCCGACAACTCAGGCAGTCATACAGAGAAAAAACATGAGCAGTTCCAATCCCATTCGACTAAGTCGTCGTGGCTTTGCCTTTGGCATGGCCGGGCTGACCCTAATCGCAGCTTGCGGCAACGGTGTCGGCAACTCGAACGCGGCAACGATCGACGCGCGCGTCGATGCCACGCTGACCGAAATGTATTCACGCTATCCGAACACGGTGGAAATCGCAGAAAAAGCCAACGGCATGCTGGTCATGCCCTTGATAACCGAAGCCGGGTTCGTTTTTGGCGGCGGTTATGGCCGTGGCGCATTGCGGATCAATGGCGCAACCGTGGACTACTATTCTGCCGTAAAAGGCACCGCTGGATTGCAGGTCGGGGCACAGCAATACGCCCACGTCCTGTTCTTCATGACACAGGACGCGCTGAATGACTTCCGTCGTTCCAGCGGATGGACGGCTGGCGCGGATATCGGCTACGTGGTCAGCGATCAGGGCGACTCTCTTTCGACCAACACAACAACGTTGCGCTCCCCGGTACTGGCCGCCGTTTTCGGTCAGGCGGGTCTGCAGATCGGCGCAACCGTCGATGGCACGAAATACACTCGGATCATCCCGTAACACAGCACTAACCCTCTCAGTGCTTAACCCCTACCATGGACGTATCTCTGTGGCAGGGGTTTTTCTTTGCGACGTTGCGCAAAGATACACAATCTTCCGGCGTTCCTCTTTCGGTTGGGATGGGCTTCTACTAAACTGACGCCAAACGGAGATAGATAAGAAAATGGGCCTCAGATGGGATTAGTATTTCGTTGGCTGGTGCGCCTCGCCACGGGCCTCGTTCTTCTTAGTCTGGCCGCCGTCATTCTGGTCTACTTTCTGGCCAGCCAATCCCTGCCCGAATACGATCAAACCGTTGAGGTACGCGGGCTGACTGCGCCCGTGGAAATCGTGCGCGATACCGCCAATGTGCCGCATATTCTGGGCGAGACTGACCCGGATGTCTTCTTCGGGCTTGGGTACGCACATGCGCAGGACCGTCTGTGGCAAATGACCGTCCTGCGACGCACCGCCCAAGGGCGCTTGTCCGAAGTGTTCGGCGCGCGCACGGTTTCAATCGACAAGTTGCTGCGACGGCTTGACCTTTACGGCCTTGCCCATCGCTCGGTCGATGTGCAGGACGACTATACCAAGGCTGCGCTGCGCGCTTACGCGACTGGTGTCAACGCGCGGCTGGACGAAATCAACGAGATGGCGCTTGGGCGTGGCGCGCCCGAAATGTTCCTGTTCAATGCGCCTGTTTCCCCTTGGCAACCCGGTGACAGCCTCGCTGTGATCAAATTGATGAGCCTTCAGTTGTCCGGCCATCTTGAGGACGAAGTGCTGAGGGCGCGCACCTCGCTCATGCTGAACACCCCGGCGCGGCTGGCCGATATCCTGCCCGATGTACCGGGTGCCGGAATTGCGGCCCTGCCCGAATATGCCGCCTTGTTCCCGGGTTTGCCCCGATATGCAGCCGGATCGCCGATGCCAGACAGTCCGCTTTCGCCATTCCCGAAACGTGGATTAGCCGGGGCATCAAACGCCTGGACTGCCGCACCATCACGATCGGCCATTGGTGGGACGCTGCTAGCGAACGACCCGCATCTGGGTTTCACTGCACCCGGAGTTTGGTATCTGGCCCGGCTGGAACTTGAAAAAGGTGGCGTCATCGGCGCAACGATTCCGGGCATTCCTTCGGTCATGGCGGGGCGCAGTGATCGGCTGGGATGGGGGCTGACCTCATCTTATCTGGATGATCAGGACGTTCATATTGAACAGCTCAACCCCGACAATCCCGAAGAATATCTGACCCCGGACGGGTACAAGTCATTCCGAACCCGCCCGTCAATCATCGAGATCAAGGATGAGGCGCCCATCACACTGACCCTCCGATGGACGGAGAATGGACCCCTTCTGCCCGGCAGCCACTACGATCTGGGAACCATAACACCGCAGGGCCACGTTGCATCGCTGTCCTGGACGGCCCTAAGTGCGCAAGACACGTCAATGACCGCGTCGATGGCCTTGATGAATTCTGATACCGTGCCGCAGGCGATTGACGCAGCCGAACTGTTCATCTCCCCGTCTCAGAACCTGTCGCTGGTGGATAAGGACACGATCGGCATGAAGCTGATCGGGGCCATGCCCAAGCGCGACCTGCGCAATCAAAGCCGTGGACGCATCCCCACCCCCGGATGGCTGACCGAGAACCGCTGGCAGGGCCGCCTGCCCTATGCGGACAACCCCGAGTTTGTGGCCCCTGCCGGTGGCATACTGGGCAACACAAACAACAAGGTCATAGACCGCCCCTTCCCCGAGCATGTTTCATATGAATGGGGTGACACGCAGCGCATTCACCGCTGGGAACGCCTAATGCAATCGCGCGAGGTTCACACGCGTGACAGCTTTATCGAGGCGCAACTGGACACCGTCAGCTTTACCGCCCGCTCGCTGCTGCCCTTGATTGGCGCGGACCTGTGGTTCACCGGAGCATCGGCCCCAGAAGGCACGCCCGAGCGTCAGCGCCAGATCGCGCTGGGATTGCTGGCCGAGTGGAATGGCGAGATGAACGAACATCTGCCCGAACCTCTGATCTATGCCGCTTGGCTGCGTGCGCTGCAAATCCGCCTGATCTCGGACGAGCTTGGCCCTTTGGCTGCCAAATACAAACATGTTGAGCCGCTGTTCATAGAACGTGTTTACCGCGATATCGACGGCGCGGCAGTATGGTGTGACGTACGTCAAAGTGCGCCCACGGAAACCTGCACCGACATGGCGCGGCTGGCGCTGGACGACGCGCTGATCTGGATTTCCGAGAAATATGGCGGGTCGCTGGAATCCCTGCGCTGGGGCGATGCTCATCAGGCGACCCATGATCACCCGGTGCTGGGCTCGGTCCCGGTTCTGCGGTTCTTCGTCAATATCCGCCAATCCACCAGCGGCGGCGACAATACATTGCTGCGTGGGCGCACTTCGGGCGAAGGGCCGGACCCGTTTCAGAACGTGCACGGCGCGGGTTATCGGGGCGTCTATGATTTCGCGGACCCTGACAGTTCGGTCTTCATTACGGCCACCGGTCAATCGGGCCATTTCCTGTCGCGCTACTATGACGATCAGGCGCAACTTTGGCGGCGTGGGGAGTATATTCCGATGTCGCTGGATCTTGATCTGGCCCGTGCAGCGGCCGTTGGCGTGACGAATTTGATCCCGCGCTGATTTCGTCTGTTCGGCAAGACCTTGCCCCTTTTTCACGGTTGCGTGGACGCAGCCCCTTGTTTTGGCTTACGATCCCAGTGGTCATTGATTGGAACCGGGGGGTATTCATGGCCAGTATTCGGGACACGTTGAACAACCTCGCGCGGGATTACGCAATCGCGTGGAGCTCTGGCGATCCCGAAGCGGTCGCCGGTTTTTTTGCACCGGATGGAACAATCACAGTCAATCGTGGTGATCCGTTTGTCGGACGCTCGGCAATCGCGGATATGGCGCGCGGGTTCTTTGACGAGTTTGTCGACCTAGAAGTTCGATGCGATATGCTGAGATGGGCCGGAACCCACGCAATCTTTGTCTGGACACTGGAAGGGCACCACGCCGAAACCCGCAATCACGTCATCACCCGGGGTTGGGAAGAATGGGACATGACGGCTGACAACAAGGTTCAGTCTTCGCTGTGGTGGTACGACGCCGAAGACTATCAGCGGCAGATCGACGGGGTCTGACCCAGCCTACCCCTTGGTAATCTGGTACGAACGTGGGATGCCCTGCGTGATCCCGAACCACTCCGAGTTTTGCGTGCGTTCCTGATGCGCATCAAACGACGTTTGATCCCGAAACACCTCGTTGACATTAAACCGACCCGGGGTTTCCGCGTCTTCGGTGACTTCGAAGGACAAGCACCCCGGTTCCGCCCGTGTCAGCGCAATATGCTTGGGCAATGCGGCGCGTACTTGCTCAAGACGATCTATCGGTACGTCGATATGACCAGTCAAAAAGACCTTGCTTTCGGACACTGTGCCCCCCGTCAACTCAAAGCGCCGAAAACTGAGCGGCCTGCTTGTCGGTCCAGAGAACCGTGATCTGGAACCCGTCCTCTGTCTGCTTTTCGGATCGGACGACGTCCTGACGGAATAGCCACGCGCGCTTGTCGCCTTCGGCAAATCCAAGGGTCAACGTGCTTTCGTGCCTTACGCCCTGCAGTTTGACCGCGATATCGGCCAGTAGCGGCTCTATCCCCTCACCCGTCACTGCGGAAATCGCAAAGATCGCAGGATCGCGATCCGAACGCGCTATGGCGGCGTCGCGATCCTCGTCGCTCAATAGGTCGATCTTGTTCCAAACCTCAAGCCGCGGACGTTCATCATCAACCCCAAGCGAGCTCAGGATCGTTTCGACATCCCGCGCCTGTTCGTCGGTTTCGTCATGGCTGATATCGCGCACATGAACAATGATATCGGCGCCCAGAACCTCTTCCAGCGTGGCGCGGAAGGCCGCGACCAGCTCGGTCGGCAGGTTCGAGATGAACCCAACTGTATCCGACAGGATCACCTCGGGGCCATCAGGCAGTTCAACCCGGCGCATAGTCGGGTCCAACGTGGCGAACAACATGTCCTTGGCCATCACCTCTGCCCCAGTCAGCCGGTTGAACAGCGTCGACTTGCCTGCGTTCGTGTAGCCCACTAGCGCAACGATGGGATATGGCACCTTAGCGCGCGCCGCACGGTGCAGGGTGCGGGTCTTGACCACCTTCTGCAATTGGCGACGCAAACGAACAAGCTGTTCGTCAATGGCGCGTCGGTCGGCTTCGATCTGTGTTTCACCCGGACCGCCGACAAATCCCAGCCCGCCCCGCTGCCGTTCAAGGTGGGTCCACGCCCGAACAAGGCGCGTCCGCTGATAGCTAAGCGCAGCCATTTCGACTTGCAGAACACCCTCGCGGGTCCGCGCACGATCGCTGAAAATCTCAAGGATCAGCCCCGTCCGATCAAGGATTTTGACCTTCCAGGCTTTTTCAAGGTTGCGCTGCTGAACAGGGGTAACCGGCCCGTCAATCAGAACCAGTTCGATTTTGTTATCGTGCAGCCGTTCTGCCAGTTCTTCAATCTTGCCGCTGCCGAACAGCAACCCGGGCTGGGCGCGTTGCAGGCGCACGATTTCCGAGCCGACCACGTCAAGGTCGGGCAAAGCGGCAGCCAGTGCCACCGCCTCTTCCAGCGCCGGTTCAGGAACACGGCGCTGTTCATCTGACTTGATTTCCGGATGCAGCACCCAAGCGCGGGTGCGCGTCCTATCGTGTTCCATCAAGAGGCGTCTTCGCCCTCATACAGGCTGATCGGCTGCGACGGCATGATGGTCGAAATCGCGTGCTTGTAGACCAACTGCGACTGTCCGTCGCGGCGCAACAACACGCAGAAGTTATCGAACCAGGTAATCACACCCTGCAATTTCACACCGTTGATCAGGAAAATTGTGACCGGGACCTTTGCTTTCCGTACATTATTCAGGAACGCGTCCTGCAGATTCTGTCTGTCCGAAGCCATATTTTTATAATCTCGCCATTGTTCTTGCTACGCGCTGCGGACCAACGCGCTCCCTCCGGCAGAGTATGGAGTGTCGTTAACCGAGTTTCCAGATGAAAAATAAGACATTCTGCGGGTGTGGATTCTTAGCCCCGCCAAAGTGTTGGCGTTATCATCGCTACAATCGCCAGTGTTTCAAGCCGACCAATGACCATTGCGGCGCACATTGTCAGCTTGGCGCCTTCCGACAAGTCCACCAGCCGCAGCGGAACGTCCGTGGCCAGTTCGATCAACGGCCCGGTCGTACTAAGCGCGGCAACCGTCAGAACCATCGCCTGTTCAAACCCAGCCCCGGTCGCGGCCAGCAGCAAGTTGAAGGCCGCAGCGGTCAGCGCAAACATCATCAAAAAGATCCAAGCGATGAAGGCACCATCGCTTTGGATGCGTCTGTTGCCGCCACCCACCCCACTTACCGAGGACGGATAGATCAGTCGATCAATTTCGCGCGCACCGTTGAGGTACAGGGCAAACACGCGCAACAGTTTGACGCCACCTGCCGTTGTCGCAACGCCCCCGCCAATTAAGGCCAACCCCATCAGGATCAGGCCGGGTGTTCCCAATCCGGACAATTGCTGCGCGTCGTTCCAGTTGGCACTTTCGAATCCTGCAGTCGTGAGAAAGGACAAGGCCGTGAATGTCATGCCCCAGATAACGTTCAACGCCTGCAGCGGTTCCATCGTGTTGCCAATTTCATTCACACCCGCCCACACACGAATGAACAGCAGTATCGCGACCGAAAGGACAATCATCAGCCCGATCCGGAACTCCGGGTCTTTGTCCAGCCGAGAATACCCTGTCATGGCTGTATCGGTCGAAAACGTCAGACGGGAAAGCGCGAAGAAGAGAAACAGAAACAAAATCGCCTCGCCGGTAATTCCCGCCTGCGCGCCCTCAAGCCCCCCCACAGGCGAAATGCCGGACGTTGCCATGGTAGACATGGCATGGCAGATCGCGGTCAAACCCTGCTCACCCGCGATCAGCAGAAGCAACCAGATCACTGCCGTCAGACCTGCGTAGACGGGCGTCAGAGTACGCGCGACACGCATCAAACGACCACGCGGATCGACCTTTTCACTCTGCGCCACGCCCGAGACCGGGCGTCCCGGCTGCCCTCGGGCCGTTACTTCGAACCCACCCAGTGACAAGGGTGCCAGAATAGCTGCGGCAGAAATCCACATCAGCAAGCCACCCATCCATCCCACTTGCGCCCGCCATAGATGTAGCGGCGCGGTCAATCGGTCAGGGTCGGGAAAAATGTCCGCTCCGGTCGTCGTCAATGCGCTGACCATGTCGAAATACGCATTCAGGAACGTGGTGTTCCCCAAAGCATCATGCAGCGGGATCGCCAGAAAGATCGGCAGGATTGTAAAACAGGCCAGCAACACAGCCAACTGCCCCAATGTGCCGCGCCGTGGAACCCGGTTGGATGATGCAAGCGCAACGGTTGCAACGACAAACAACCCCAACAACCCCGAATAGAAGAAAGACCGGGACGTGTCGTGGTCATCCAGCGCGAGCGCATAGATCGCGGGGACCCACATCGACAAAGCAGCGATGCCCCAGATGAGCAGGAACAACGGCAATCGCCGCACCAGCCCGATCCTGTGTGCCTGCGCCCGCTCCATCAGAAGAAATCAATCGAGACCTGTAGCAACCGTTCGACCTCGGGCACGTCCTTGGCCATGGCAAAGATGGCGACCACGTCTTTTTCCTCGATCCGCAAGCTGCCGGTTGGCCGAAACAATTCTTCCCCTTTGCGAACCGCGCCAACAAGGACACCTTCGGGAAAGTCGATATCGCGCAACCGCTGCCCCGCCATAGGTGAGGTGGACAGAACCTCAGCCTCGATCACTTCGGCCTCGGCATCGCCGATGGAATAAACCTGCCGAACACGTCCATGGCGAATGTGACGCAGGATCGAGCTGACCGTGGTCGCGCGTGGGTTGATATAGGCATCAATTCCCAAAGGTCCCATCAAAGCGACCATGCTGGGGTCATTGATCAGCGCAATCGCCAGTGCACAGCCTTCGGCCTTGGCGCGCACGGCAGCCAGCATGTTGGCACGGTCGTCGTCAGTGACGGCCAGCATCGCATCTGCACGTTCAATCCCGGCCTCGCGCAGCAAAGCGGCATCAAGCCCGTCGCCATTCAGAACAATCGTACGCTCCAGCGCCTCGGCCGCGAGTTCGGCGCAATTGCGGTCCCGTTCGATGATTTTGGCACGTACGCGGCTTTCGCGTTCTTCCAGCGTGCGGGCAACTTCGAGCCCGACATTCCCGCCGCCGACGATGACGACGCGATCCTGTTTCTTTTGCGCCTTTCCGAACACTTCCATCGTGCGGTCCACGTCTTTGACATTGGCAAAGACATAGCATTCGTCGTCGACGAAAAGTTGGTCCTCGGATTCGGGGGCAAAAAGGGTGCCTTCGCGCCGCACCCCGACGACAACAGAGCTGAGCGTAGAGAATAGATCGGTCAATTGCCGCAAAGGGGTGTTCACAATTGGGCAATCCTCGTCGATGCGAATCCCCAAAAGCTGCGCCTGGCCGTCCATGAACATTTCGGTATCAAAGGCTGAAGGCGCCGAAAGGCGGCGCATGGCGGCGGCTGCGACCTCTCGCTCTGGGCTGATCACCACGTCGATGGGAAGGTGATCCCGGCGATAAAGATCCGAGTGGATCGCCTCAAGATAAGATTTTGACCGCAGTCGCGCGATTTTCCGCTGAATCGAGAATACCGAATGCGCCATTTGGCAGGTGACCATATTCACCTCGTCCGAATGGGTGGCGGCAATGATCATCTCGGCGTCGCGCGCACCTGCGCGTTCCAACACGTCGGGGTAGCTGGCGAACCCGGCGATGCCCTGAACGTCCAGTGTTTCCGTCGCCCGCCGCACGAGGTCCGGGTTATTGTCCACAACCGTTACATCATTCAATTCGCCCGACAGGTGCCGTGCAATCTGCCAGCCAACCTGACCAGCACCGCATATGATGACCTTCATGTTTTTGGCCCTCTTGCCTGAAATCTTTGAATGACAGATGCCCTTATAGCGGTCAATTGAATTGTCATACCCGTGCAATCAAGGCAAGATAACCCTATGAAAACAGTGCTTCGATTGCTTATTCCTGTTCTGACGCTCACCTCATGCGGCCCACTTTCCATGTATTACCGTGAGGGTGAAAGCGTATCGCGCATGCAAACGGACACGACCGAGTGTCGGGTGCAGGCGGTCAACAACGTGCCAGTCGCCACTCAAGTGCGGCAATCCCCGCCAACATATTGGCCCGGTCGAACCTATTGTCACGGTAACGGAAGATGCTACCGATCGGCTGGATGGTGGCAGCCGGGGCAAGTCTACACCGTGGATGTGAACCAAGGCCTGCGCAACAATGTCGAAGCGCAGTGCATGGCCAAAAAGGGATATCGACCCGTCAGCTTGCCGCCGTGCAGGCAAAATGTGAAATCACGGGTTCCTGCGCAGCGAACAACACAACTCCCGCCGCTGAGCACCGAGTCGTGTTTCGTAAAATTTAACGACGGCGCGTTTCAGATCATAACCCCCGGGGTACCGGGCTAAAGTCACCGGCAGCTTATTCTGCCGGCTCCGGTTCATCCAATTGCGCGACACGTGCACCCGACTTGTTCGACGTCACAACGCCCAGCGATTTCAGCTTGCGGTGCAGCGCACTGCGCTCCATCCCGACGAAGCTGGCGGTGCGGCTGATATTGCCACCGAAACGGTTGATCTGCGTCAGCAGATATTCACGTTCGAACGCCTCGCGCGCCTCACGCAAGGGCAACGTGGCCAATGCACCTGACAGTACGACACGGCCGGAATCGTCCGCTTTCTCATCCTCGGCGGGCAGCTCCTTGGCCTCGATTGGGCCCGTGCCGTCACCCAGGATCAACACCCGTTCGATCAGGTTCTTCAACTGGCGTACATTGCCCGGCCAGGTCATCGTCTGCAGCAGAGCGACGGCTTCCTCAGATATCTCACGCATGGGTAGACCTTGGGATTCATTGCACATTTCGATGAAATGCTGCGCCAGAACCGGGATGTCCTCGCGCCGGTCTTCAAGCGAAGGCACATCAATCGGCACGACGTTCAAACGGTGAAACAACTCTTCCCGGAACCGTTCTGCCGCGATCTCTGCGTCAAGATCCTTGTTCGTCGAAGAGATCACCCGCAAATCCACTCGCACCTTGTCAGATCCGCCGACGCGCTGAAACTGCTGATCGACCAATACGCGCAATATCTTGGATTGCGTGCCAAGCGGCATATCCGCAACCTCGTCAAAGTAGACCACGCCCCCATGCGCTTCTTCCAGAAGCCCGGATTCAACACCGCGCTCCGACGACTCTCGTCCGAACAGAACCTCTTCGACCCGCTCAGGCTCGATACCTGCGCAGTTTACAGTCACGAAAGGTGCATTCGCCCGATTAGAATGGGCGTGAATATAACGCGCCGCGATTTCCTTGCCGGACCCGGCAGGGCCGCTCAACATTACACGGCCATTCGATTTGGTAACTTTGTCCAACTGACTTTGCATCGAACGGAAGGCGGCGGACTTGCCGATCATGTCCGAATTCGTGACTTCTTTGCGCTTGAGCGATGCATTCTCGCGGCGCAGGCGCGAGGTTTCCATTGCGCGCCGGATCACCACCATCAACTGATCAATGTTAAAAGGCTTTTCGATAAAGTCGTAAGCCCCCTGTTTGATTGCAGCCACGGCAATTTCAATATTCCCGTGCCCCGAGATGATCACCACTGGCACATCGGGATTGTCACGTTTCACAGCCTTGAGGATGTCGATTCCGTCCATGCGGCTGTCCTTTAGCCAAATGTCCAAAATCAAAAGCCCCGGCGGTTCCGAATTGATTGCCGCCATGCACTCGTCCGAGTTGCCAGCCAGCCGGGTTGAATAGCCTTCGTCCTCCAGAATGTCGGACACCAGCTCGCGAATATCGCGTTCGTCATCTACGATCAGAATGTCACTCATCTTTGGCCTGCTTTCAGTTTGTTTATATGATTTGCCTGCTTTTGTGGCGCAGCCGTCTGGGTAAATTTGCCCCCCGGCAAACGGATAACGGCCATCGCGCCAAAATGGTCCTGTCCGTCAAATACCGGTGCATCTTCCAACGTCAGCGCACCGCCATGTTCTTCGATAATCTTCTTGACGATAGGCAGTCCCAGACCGGTTCCCTCGTCACGTGTGGTTACGTATGGCTCAAACAGCCGCGCCCGATCTTCGGGCAACCCTATTCCGTTGTCTGCAATGGTGATGATTGTCCCTGCATCATCACAGGTTACATCCACTTTTATCTGTGGTTTGAGATTTTTCGGAGCACCTTTTTTCTTCAAGGTTTCAATCGCTTCTCCGGCATTCTTGATAAGATTGGTCAAAGCCTGATTCAGCATCGTCGCGTCCAGATCCGCCACGACTGGGTGGTTCGGAAGCGTTGCATCAATCTGAACGTCGGGCTGACCGGATTGTTGCAGCAACACCGCCTCGCGTACCAGATCGACGACGTTTTCCTCGTGTCGGTCAGGTTCGGGCATACGCGCAAACTTCGAAAACTCGTCCACGATCCGCCTTAGATCATTGGTCTGCCGCACAATCACGTCCGTCATGGATTCGAGGCTGTTGCAATCTTCCTCATCCAGCTTGCGAGAGAATTTTCGTTTGATCCGCTCGGCACTCAGTTGAATTGGGGTCAGCGGGTTCTTGATCTCATGCGCAATGCGGCGGGCCACATCACCCCAGGCCGCCATGCGCTGCGCGCTGACCAGATCGGTTACGTCATCAAAGGCCACAACGTAACCTTCCAGACCACCATCCTCGCCCCGCCGGATTGCCATGCGCACCAGAAGGTTCTCCAACCTGCCCTTTCGGGTCACTTTGACCTCGCCCTGAACGGCTTCCTGACCGCTGTCCTTGAGGCTTTCAAACAAAGGAAGGAACTCCGGCACGGCAATACCGATGGCCAGATGTTCTTCCTTACTGGACCAGTCCAAAAGGCGTTCCGCCGACCGGTTCACGAATGTCACGCAACCATCGGAATCCACACCCACAACGCCGGACGTTACAGAGCTGAGGACCGAGTCGAACAGCCGCCGACGCCGCTCAATCTGGCGCGTATTTTCAAGCAGAGTGTCGCGTTGGCCTTTCAGTTGCCGAGTCATCTGGTTGAAATAACGGCCCAGCATGGCGATTTCGTCGTCGCTGGCCTCTTCGATCACCTGCACACTCAAGTCACCCGCCCCAACCCGCTGCGCCGCCGTGGTCAATCGTCCGACAGGGCGTGACAGTCGCTCGGCAAACCACATGCCCAAAGACACAGCCGCCAAAATCAGGATCACCGCAAAGCCCAGATAAAGCAGGCCAAACTCGAACAGTACCCTGCCCCGTTCGTTTTCAAGCTGTTGATAGAACTGGACTGTTTCTTTGGTGTCATCCAACAAGGTAAGCAGTTGCCCGTCTACCTCACGACTGACGTAAAGATAGCGATCCAAATAGGCCTGAAGGGGTACCAAGGCCCGAAACTCGCTGTTTTGCCAATCGGCAATTATCAGCAATCCGGTGTCCGTCGCTTCGATCATCTGCTCAGGCGTAGGGGCTTCGTAGTTGAACAGGTACGAACGATCGCCCCGGGATTTGATCTCGCCACTGCCGTCGATGACGTAAGCCTCGCGCAAGCCTCGCTGAATCTGCGACTGACCCTGCGCCAGAACGGTGCGCAATTCGGCGTCCGAAATGTAGTAATCCCGCGCTCGAGCCGTATCCAAGAACCGCGCCAGAACGGTGGCGTCTTGGGTAAGTCCTTCGCGGTGCTCCTGTTCATAAGCCTCAGCAGCGGTCAAGGACGAGCCTACAACTTCGCGGACGCGGTCCGAGAACCAACCTTCAAGCCCGATATTCACCGTCAGCCCTGCGAAAATCGCGACGGTGACTGTTGGCACCAGCGCCAACAGCGTGAAAGCGCCGATCAGACGCAAATGAAGACGAGAACCCGCGGATTTAGCCCTTCGCGCGGCGATCAGGCTTCCAAGTTGGCTTAGGACCAGTGCCGCAACGACCAGAACATATACCAGGTCAGCCAGCAAGATCAGGCGCAGCGTCGGCGCCGTCGTTCCCAGATCGAATGGACCAATGACAAGGTAAGTGGCCAACGCAAGGACGGGGCCCAGCAAAACCAGACCCAAGGTGCTAAAATTGCGCAGCTTTCGTGACTTTCTCCACCGATTGATCGATAGTATCAGCCCGCTCTGTGCCCGGGTTGCCACCGTCTGCCCTCATCCTGATGTGCCGCTTGCGCGGCTTACCGCCATATTTCGTGGTCGTTGCCGGACATAGGCCCGGATGCCACGCTTTGTGTGGCTATATTACATCAGTTTGCGTCGCCGTGTCACCTGAATATCGAGATCAGTAATCTTTTTCCGGAGCGTATTCCGGTTTATGCCCAGCAGATCGGCACATTTCGCCTGATTTCCGCCGGTTGCGTCCAATGCCAGCTCGATCAAAGGGGCCTCAACCTCGCGCAGGATGCGTTGATACAGGCCCGGAGGTGGCAATAAATTGCCGTGCAGATCAAAGTAACGACGCAAATGACGCGCGACAGAGGCGGACAGTTTTTCGCGCTCACCATCCCCCAGAACCGGTTCGGCTTCGGGTTGACTGCCCAAGACCATCTCGACCTCGGCCTTCGAAATCTCGTCGGCGCGGCTGGTCAGGCTTAGACGGCGGATCGCATTTTCAAGCTGCCGCACGTTGCCGGGCCACGAATACCGGCGTACCAGTTCCACCGCCTCGGGGCTGAGCCAGCGTTTTGCGCCATGCTCGCGCTCCTCTCGCGCCAGAAAATGATCGGCCAAAAGCGTGATGTCATCCACCCGTTCGCGCAGGGCCGGAACATGGATTGTTGCGCCACACAGCCGGTAATACAGGTCCTGCCGAACACGACCGCTTTCCATCGCTTCAGTCAGGTCCGACTGGCTGGTGGCCATGAATCGGGGGACATGATCGCCCGGTGTGTCCATCATCCGCACAATCCGGGCCTGCAATTCATCTTCGATATCCGCGATCTCATCAATCAGCAGCGTGCCGCCACGCACACGGGCCATCACGCGGGCCGGACCTTCCAGATCACGCAAGTCCGCAGCCGTGGCTGTGACAAACGGCAACGTCCGGCGATCAGAGAAATCATGAATAGCACGTGCTATCAGAGACTTACCTGTTCCGCTTTCACCCGAAATCATCACTGAAAGATCGGTATTCATCACCCGCGCAACCAGACGATAAAGCGCCTGCATGACCGGTGTCCTACCGACCAGCGGCAGTTCTTCGGGGCGATCATCCGACGGTTCCGTGACCTCGGTTTGAACCCGCTGTTTCTGCTCCAACGCCCGCGCGGTGCGCTTCATCAGGTCTGGAAGGTCGAACGGTTTGGGCAAATAGTCATATGCGTCCGCCTCTGCCGCCTGAATCGCCGTCATGATCGTGTTTTGCGCGGAAATGACGATCACCGGCAGACCGGGCCGATCTTGGGCGATCTTGGGCAACATCTCCAACCCGTTCCCGTCCGGCATGACAACGTCCGAGATCACGACGTCACCCTTACCTTCACCGACCCAGCGCATCAGCGTGGTCAGCGAGGATGTCGCATGTACCTTGCACCCTGCCCGCGTCAGGGCCTGTGTCAGGACCGTGCGGATTGTGCGATCGTCATCTGCGACCAATACTGTTCCATCCATCGGGTGCTCTCCTTATCTTCAGCTCTTGCCGGCTGTGTTCTACGTTGCGTCTTTTGGCGCCCGCCTCAGCGAGATGCGGAACACCGTGCGACCCGGCACCGAGTCGGCGGAAATCCAGCCGTCATGGTCCGAGATGATCTTGCTCACCAGCGCCAGCCCAAGGCCGGTGCCGTTTTCCTTGCCCGACACGAACGGGTCAAAAATATCGCTGCGAATCTTGTCCGGCAAACCCGGCCCGTCATCCATGATTTCGATCTGCAGGGGCAGCGAATGCCCCGATCCATCGCTGCGCCGCAATCGGAAGGAATGTTCGAAATACGTGCGAAGCCGGATTGTTCCCCCTTTAGGATCAGCTGCTTCCGACGCGTTCTTCAACAAGTTCAGTACAACTTGCAGAAACTGATCCGGGTCTCCATAGGCCAACGGCAACGAGGGGTCGTAATCTTCGATGATCGTCATATGGGCACCAAACCCCAGCAGCGCAGAGCGCCTTGCACGGTCCAGAACATCGTGAATATTGACCGGCTTGAAATCGGGCTGCGAGAGGTTGCCGAACTGCTCCACCTGCTCCAACAGCTTTACGATCCGGCGGCTTTCAGCGACGATAAGATCCGTTAATTCAAGGTCTTGCTGCGAGATATTCATGCTCAATAACTGCGCTGCCCCAGTTATTCCGGCCAACGGATTCTTGATCTCGTGCGCCAGCATTTCGGCCATGCCGATGGCGGACTGCGCCGCAGATTTGACCGTATTGCCGCGTGTCATCCGCCCTGCCAATTCGCGCGGCGAGATGATCATGATCATCGACCCCGTATGCCCAACTAAAGGTGCAATCTGCAACGCGCATTGCAGCGGTGCGCGGCTGCCGGACCCCACGTCGACGTCGTTCACGAACAATGGTGTGCTTTGCTGACGGGCGCGCAGAAACGCCTCTTCCAGCGGGGCATCGACAGCGATCTGGTCCCAGACTGGGTTGCCGATTACGGACTTGCGGGACGCATTCAAAAACCCTTCACCCGCCGAATTTACATCGGTGATCCGGTCCTCGGCGTCAATAATGAAGGCTGGAACCGGCAATGAGGCCCAAATGCTCTGATCCGAAGTCATGCCGCAGCCTCCGCATCGCCTATAAGCGCATCGCCCAGCAGACGCAGAACCTCAGCCGTGTCGCGGGACGTCAGCACAGCGCGACGCAAACTCGGGGGGGTATCTGCCTCATCCATGTACCAGCCAAGGTGTTTTCGTGCGACCCGCAGCCCCAGGTCTGCACCGTAGAATTCGAGCATTGACTGATAGTGCCCCTGCACCATTTCAACCAGATCATCCCCTGTCGGAACGACCGGAGCTTGGGCGCCATACAAGTCGTGGCAAATCTGCGCCAGCAACCACGGCTTACCCTGGGCACCCCGCCCGATCATGACCCCATCTGCGCCCGACTTTTCCAGTGCAGTCCGCGCCGCGCTTGCGTCCACGATATCGCCATTGGCAATGACAGGGATCGATACAGCCTCTTTCACGGCCAGAATTGCGGCCCAATCCGCGCGCCCCTTATAGAACTGACACCGCGTGCGGCCATGGATCGTGACCATACGGATACCCGTGTCCTGCGCACGCCGGGCAACGTCCGGGGCATTCAACAGTTTATCGTCCCAGCCAAGGCGCGTCTTCAGCGTGACCGGCACGTCAACGGCATTCACGACTGCCTCGATCAGCGTCAGCGCGTGATCCGGTGTCTTCAACAACGCCGATCCGGAATAGCCGTTCGTCACCTTCTTGGCCGGGCACCCCATGTTAATGTCAATCACCCGTGCACCCCGATCTGCAACCTGCCGTGCAGCTTCGGCCATCCAATATGCCTCGCGCCCTGCTAGTTGAACGGCGGTGTTTTCGACTTCGGCCGAAAGCTCGGCCCGTTCGCGCACGCCGGGCTTAGCTTGAACCATCTCCTGACTGGCGACCATCTCACTGACGACCATCCCGGAGCCAAAGCGCATCACCAGATCACGAAACGGTCGGTCGGTGATTCCGGCCATCGGAGCCAGCATGACTGGCGGGTCTAGGTGTTTGTCAGCGAGTTGCAGGGTCAACGTGCTTAATCCTTGGGCAGTTGCGGCTTTGATATCGAATTGAGCGTATATGAACAACAAAACGGGGGGGTAAAAGCCCGGAAAATCATCACGTGCCTATTTTTTAGGCACGGTTACGCGGGTGATTGCCTCTGCATTCACCGCACCCTAAACATTGCGCTCAAATCACCGGAGTGACCGCCCCATGACCACCGCCGCAATCATCGTCGCCGCAGGACGCGGAACGCGCGTTGGAGGGGATATTCAAAAACAGTGGCGACCACTTGCGGGGCGTCGCGTCGCGGACTGGACGATTGACCGCTTTCAGGGTCAGGTCGACCACATCGTTCTTGTCCTGTCCGAGGGCGATCAATCCGCCTGGAGCGAGTTTGAAAGAACGAACCTGATCCTCGCCGCAGGTGGGTCGGACAGGGCAGCGTCTGTGCGCAACGGACTGGACGCGCTGGCCGATTTGGAAATCGAACATGTTCTGATTCACGATGTGGCGCGCCCTTGCGTGACCACCGATCTTATTCAGTGTGTTCTGTCGGCCCTGAACGATTCCCCTGCTGCCGCTCCGGGGCTTGCCGTCACGGATGCCTTATGGACCGGAGATGGACATTTCGTTTCGGGAACACAGGACCGAACCGGCCTGTTCGCTGCGCAAACGCCACAAGGCTTTCACTATGGTGCGATTGTCTCAGCCCACGCGGCCCATCCCGGAGGCGCAGCAGACGATGTCGAAGCCGCACGCGCGGCGGGTCTGGACGTGGCGATTGTTCCAGGTGATGCGGACAACTTGAAAATTACACGGCCCGAGGATTTTGCCCGGGCTGAACGCATAATGGGAACGAATATGAATGTAAGACTGGGCAACGGGTACGACGTGCATCGGTTTGGCGACGGGGATCATGTGATCCTGTGCGGCGTGAAAGTTCCACATGATCGCGGCCTACAGGGCCACTCAGACGCAGATGTGGGAATGCACGCCGTGACTGATGCGATCTATGGCGCGCTGGCACAGGGTGATATTGGCCAGCACTTCCCGCCCTCGGACCCGCAATGGAAGGGCGCGGCCAGCGAGATTTTCCTGCGTCACGCGGTCGAACTGGCCGAAACGATGGGTTACTCAATTTCGAATGTGGATTGCACGCTGGTCTGCGAATACCCCAAGATCGGCCCCCATGCGAGCGCGATGCGCGCGGAAATGGCCCGGATCATGGGCCTACGGGCCGATCAGGTCTCGGTCAAAGCGACCACATCTGAACGTCTGGGCTTTACCGGCCGAAGCGAGGGGATCGCCTCGCTTGCCACCGCCTGTCTGGTGAAGTCATGACCGCCGCGCGCCTGATCGGAACGGTCTGCGGTGTGGGTTATCTGCGCCCTGCGCCGGGCACATGGGGATCGCTGGTCGCCCTGCCCCTTGCGTGGCTGCTGCATACGCTGGGCGGCTTTCCCCTGCTGGTGATCGCCACGCTGGCAGCGTTCCTGGGTGGCCTTTGGGCGACCCGCGTGATGACTGCAGGGCAAGAGGATCACGATCCGTCCGAGATCGTTATAGATGAGGTCGCGGGCCAGTTCATCGCGCTTTGGGCGGTTTCCTACCCCTCATGGGCGCATGGGATCGACATCACCGCACTCTGGCCCGGTTGGATTGCCGGTTTCCTGCTATTCCGGCTGTTCGACATCACCAAGCCCGGTCCGGTTGGTTGGGCCGACCGCAAGGGGGATGCGATGGGCGTTATGCTGGACGATGTGATCGCCGGGGTATTCGCCGCCATTGGTGTGATACTGCTGGCAGGGCTTGCACATGGAGTTCTTGGGCTATGAACCTGACTGACCTGCTTGACCGCGCCAAGGTGCAAGGGGTGATGATCGCCACCGCCGAAAGTTGCACAGGGGGCATGGTGGCCGCAGCGCTGACCGACATTCCTGGAAGCTCGGCGGTGGTTGACCGCGGTTTCGTCACGTACACCAACACCGCCAAGCAACAGATGCTGGGTGTTAACGCCGGGACGCTGGACGCCCATGGCGCAGTCTCGGAACAGGTCGCCCGCGAGATGGCCGAAGGAGCGTTAGAGCATTCAGAGGCGCAATTGGCCGTGTCCATTACCGGTATCGCAGGCCCCGGCGGGTCCGAGTTCAAACCCGAAGGGCGCGTGTGCTTCGGACTAGCTGCCAGCGGGATGCCAACGCATGTTGAAACCATCGAATTCGGCGCGCTCGGCCGTGACAAGGTTCGCGTTGCCGCGCGCGATCACGCGTTGAACTTGCTTTCAACTGGGCTTTTCACACTCGCCCAAAAATAAGGCATTTTGCCAGAATTGATGCGCATTTAACCATCACTTCACAAAAAGCCCCCAAAATAGGCGGGTTTTTCGATCATTGCCTCTTTTTTCCACGCTCTCCCTCCGCTTCAAGCCCCGCCACACATGCTGATGAGGAGAGCGGCCAATGAATGGAGCCGATACCGCCTGGATCATAGTTGCAACCGCACTGGTCCTTTTCATGACACTTCCGGGCCTGGCCCTGTTCTATGGCGGCCTTGTGCGTGCCCGTAACGTGCTGAGCGTTTTCATGCACTGTTTCTCGATCGCATGCCTGATGAGCATTCTGTGGCTGGTCGCGGGCTACTCGATTGCGTTCGGCGACGGCGGGTCGGGCCTGTGGGGCGGTCTGGGCAAAGCCTTTCTGAACGGCGTCGATGCAGACAGCCTTTCAGGCAATCTGCCCGAGGTTCTTTTCTTCGCGTTCCAGATGACATTTGCCATCATCACGCCCGCGCTGATCGTGGGTGCCTATGTGGAACGCGTTGGTTTTGGCTTCGTGCTGACCTTCTCGGGCCTGTGGATGCTGCTGTGCTATGCGCCGGTGGTGCATTGGATCTGGGGCGGCGGCATGCTGACCGATGGCGGTATTCTGGGTGAGGTCGGCGTGCGCGACTTTGCAGGCGGAATTGTAGTGCATGAAACCGCAGGTCTGGCCGCGTTGATCATTGCCGTGGTGCTTGGTCCCCGCCTTAACCGCACGACGCCGCCGCACAACCCCGGATTCGTGATGATTGGTGCCGCGATGCTGTGGGTCGGCTGGTTCGGCTTCAACGGCGGGTCGCAACTGGCCGCTGACGGCGGTGCCGCGATGGCGATGACCGTGACACATATCTCGGCCGCAACCGCCTCGCTGACATGGGCGCTGTACGAGCGGATCAAGTACGGCAAAGCCTCGATGGTTGGTCTGGTGACCGGCACGATTGCGGGTCTGGCGTCAATCACCCCGGCTTCGGGCTATGTCGATCCGGTGCAGGCGCTGATCATCGGTGCTGTCGCAGGTGTGTTGTGCCAAGAGGCCGTCAATGTCATCCGCAACGTGCTGAAAATCGACGACACGCTGGATGTCTTTGCCGTGCATGGTGTCGGAGGCATTTTCGGCACGATCATGATCGCGGTGTTCGGCCTTGGCGCTTGGACCGCACAGTTGGGCGGGTTGGTTATCGTGGGTGCCTTTACGGCAGTTGTCACATTTGTGTTGATCAAGGTGGTTGCACTGATCACCCCGCTTCGCGTAGACGCCGAGACCGAGACAAACGGCCTCGACCTGTCGGTACACGGTGAGCGGGCCTATGACATGAGCAGCTAAGCCCACCTTGGCGCTCGGGCCCTTTTGGGCCATGGCGGGCCTCGCATCTGCGGGGTCCGCTTTTCTTTTGCCCGCCCTCTCGACTCTGGGTGGCGGGGCGCGCTATCAGCCCGCAACGTGTTTTCAGCCCAGAGGTTTGCACCATGATCCCCAGCTCGTACCCCGACAGCACCGAAATCGCCCGCCTGACCGCGCGGATGCTGCTGGAGATCAAAGCCGTCCACTTCAATTCGCGTGAGCCGTTCACGCTCGCTTCGGGCCTGCCTAGCCCAACCTATATCGACTGCCGCAAGCTGATTTCATATCCGCGCATCCGCTCGACTCTGATGGATTTCCTGACCGTCACCGTGATGCGCGACGCGGGGTTCGAAGCGTTCGACAACATCGCGGGTGGAGAAACCGCTGGCATCCCGTTTGCCGCCATGGTGGCCGAACGCATGGCCCTGCCGATGACCTATGTACGCAAAAAACCCAAAGGCTATGGCCGCAATGCCAGGATTGAGGGCGCAATGTCCGAGGGTGAGCGGGTCTTGCTGGTCGAAGACCTGACCACCGATGGCGGTTCCAAGCTGTCATTCGTCGACGCGATCCGCGATACGGGTGCCATCTGCGGCCATACGGCGGTGATCTTCTACTATGGGATCTTCCCCGAGACCGAAAAAACCCTGGGCGACCACGGCGTGAAGCTGCATCACCTGTGCACCTGGTGGGATGTTCTGGCCGAAGCAAAGGCGCAGAAAGCCTTTGATGCAGAGACACTTGATGGGGTCGAAGCCTTCCTGAATGATCCGCGTGGATGGCAGGAAACCCACAAAAGCTGATAATCCACCTGTGCATAAGCTGGGGGTAACTCGGCGTAGAATCGCCCCCAGACGCTTGCATCTAGTGTCGCCGGCTGGATGGCGCACTAAATGTTGCGCGGCGCAGCGTTCTTTGGCAAAGTTGTCCAAACTTATCCCAAGCTGAAGCTGAGTTATACGCAACTTATCTTCAGAGATTTACAGATGGCCCAACGGGCGCCGGATTGATTAGAACTGTCGCACGGGCAGCGGGGACAAAATGAACGAGATTAGCAGCATCGAGCAGGCAGCGGCGCAGATTCAGAGTGCCGAAACTATGCCGCACTCCATCGAGGCCGAGCAGCAGCTTCTGGGCGCGATCCTGACGAATAATGATCTGTATGACCGGGTAGCCTCGATCATCGGGGCCGAGCATTTCTATGACCCGGTCCACGCCCGCATCTATGAAGTCGCCGCCAACCGCATCGCCAAGAATGCGCTGGCCTCACCCGTCACGCTGAAATCCTTCATGGCCGAGGATGAGGGCCTGAAGGAATTGGGCGGCCCCGCCTATCTGGTCAAACTGGCGGGCGCTTCGATCAGTGCGTTTGCCGTGCATGATTATGCCCAGATGATCTATGACCTGGCAATTCGGCGCGAGTTGATCCGACTGGGTCGGGACATTTCGGACAAGGCGGCGCGGGTCGATGTATCAAGCGAACCAAAAGAACAAATCGTCGAGGCCGAGCAACAGCTTTATCAGTTATCCGAGCAGGGCCAGACCGAACAGGGATTTCAATCCTTCCTCAAGGCGGTCACAGAAGCCGTCAACGTCACCAACGAAGCGTACCAGCGCGGCGGTGGCATGGCGGGGATATCCACCGGTCTGGCCGACTTGGACAAACAGCTTGGGGGCCTGCACCCCTCGGACCTGATCATTCTGGCCGGGCGTCCGTCGATGGGGAAAACCTCGCTTGCGACCAACGTGGCGTTCAACGTGGCCAAAGCATACAAGCGCGGCACCAAATCGGATGGGTCCGAAGGAGCGGTTGACGGCGGCGTGGTCGGGTTCTTTTCACTGGAAATGAGCGCCGAGCAGTTGGCGGGCCGGGTTCTGGCCGAAGCGTCCGAAATCTCAAGCCACAAAATCCGTCAGGGTGACATGACGGAATCCGAATTCCGCCGTTTCGTGGACGCCGCGAAGGAGTTGGAAGCCTGCCCGTTGTTCATCGACGACACCCCGGCCCTGCCGATCTCACAACTTGCCGCCCGCGCGCGGCGGTTGAAGCGGACACATGGGCTGGACCTGCTGGTGATCGACTATTTGCAACTCTGCCGGGGTATGTCCGACAATCGGGTGAACGAAATTGCCGAGATTTCGATGGGCATGAAGGCCATCGCCAAGGAACTGAACATCCCGGTCATCGCTCTGTCGCAGCTTTCCCGTCAGGTCGAAAGCCGAGACGACAAGCGCCCGCAACTGTCAGACCTGCGGGAATCAGGCTCGATCGAACAGGATGCCGACGTGGTGATGTTCGTGTTCCGCGAGGAATATTATAAGGAACGCGAAAAGCCCGGCGATCATGAGCTGGAAAAGATGGAAGAGTGGAAACAGTCGATGGAACGCCTGCACGGCAAGGCCGAAGTCATTGTCGGCAAGCAGCGACATGGTCCCATTGGCACGGTCGAACTGTCGTTCGAGGCGCAATTCACCCGCTTCGGCAATCTGGTCAAACCCTGGCAGCAGGACGGCCAGATCGAAGGCTACTGACCTACCACAATTCAGGCTTGTCAAACGCGGGAACGCAGCGCGACGGACCAGAGAAAGGGGCCGCGTCGCCCTCAGCCAACGACTGGCCAATCCATCCGTGCGGCTGACTTAGCGTCTGCGGTGGACGGGCGAAATCCTGCGCCATCGGTTTGAACCCTGTCTTTCCGTAGTAGGCAGGATCACCGTAAGTTATCGCGAAATCAACGCCTTGCCCCTTCAGGTCGTCCAGCGCGAAACGGATCAGCCTTTGCCCAATCCCTGCTTTCTGGCGATCGGTTTTAACGGCGACCGGCGACATCAAAACGACGTTGCGCGGGTCTTCATCGTAAAACAAGCGCGAAAAGAGGATGCACCCCAAAAGCTCTTCACCTTCGCTTGCCAGATAGCAGCGCAGATCGTCGTCTTCGGATGTTCCCATCAAATCCTGCACCAACGACGTCAAAGCCTGACCTTCGGCCACTCCTTCGGAGGCTGTGAAAACGTCCCCATAAAACGATGGTATCTGCGCCTCAAAACCGGCGTATCCCGACGTAAGTTCAATCATGTTCGCCCTTTTCCCGCCGTCACAGCCCAAGTGAACGATTCCCCTGGCTGACCGCTGTTGATCACAAGTTGAACACAATAGGGCACCCGTAAAAACGAAAACTCGACCGGCAATTTGGCGCGCCCGTTTCGAAATACAGGCCGCATGCCGCCCAAGTTCCCGTCAATCGAGGCAATAATCGGCCCGTACCCCCTTGACCTGCCGCGATCCAATGTCATGAACAGAGCCATGAGTACCGCACGTTTGACGATCAACCTTCATGCGCTGGCCAGCAACTGGCAGGCGCTCGACGCGAAAACCAATGTCGAGACCGGCGCCGTGGTCAAGGCCGACGCTTATGGCCTTGGGGCCGAGCCCGTTTCGGCAACGCTGGCCGAAGAAGGCGTGCGCAAGTTCTTTGTGGCGGCCGCGGAAGAAGGGGCCGCCGTCCGTCAGGCCGTCGGGCCTATGCCAATGATCGGCGTGTTCTCGGGCCATATGGAAGGCGACACAGATCTGTTGCGCGACCATGACCTGACACCTTTAATCAATTCACCCGAGCAGTTCCTACGCCATGTCGAGGCCCTGCCCGATCAGGCGTTCGGGGTTCAACTGGACAGCGGCATGAACCGTCTGGGCCTAGAGCCTGCGGACTGGGCGGAACTGCGCCCCAGGATCGAACCGCTGAAACCGCTTGTTGTGATGTCGCATTTGGCGTGCTCGGACGAACCTGACCACCCCATGAACCAACAGCAGTTGCGAACCTTCCGCGAGATGACCGATGGAATTTCCGCGCCGCGTTCACTGGCGGCCACTGGGGGAACGCTGCTTGGCCCCGAATTCCATTTCGACTTTTGCCGCCCAGGGATCGGTTTGTACGGTGGAATGCCGTTCGCTGACGCAAAACCGGTGGTGACCGTAGACTTGCCTGTCATTCAGGTCCGCCAACTGGCGGTCGGAGAAACGGTTGGCTATGGCAACAGTTGGACGGCCCGGCGGCCGTCGCGCATTGCAACTGTCGCGGCGGGATACGCGGATGGGTTGCACAGGGCGATTGGCGGCGGGATCGACGCGTTCGCCGGTGGTCAGCCCTGCCCAGTCGTTGGACGCATTTCGATGGACCTGATTACCGTCGATGTCACCGATTTGCCCAATGACCCCGAGCGTATGCGTATCCTGAACGGTCACCAGACTGTCGATGATCTGGCCGAGGCCGCTGGCACCATTGGATACGAAATCCTCACATCGCTAGGCGCGCGATATTCCCGAGGCTACGTGGAATGAGTGCGCTGGACTTGCTGGGCGGTCTTGGTCGCGCAGTGCTGACCCTGCTTGCGACCTTTGGCAAGGTGGCCTTGTTTTCCATTGACGCCATCTCACACATCTTCAGGCCGCCTTATTACCCACGCGAATTTGCCGTTGCGCTGATGAATATCGGATGGCTGTCTTTGCCCGTTGTCGGATTGACCGCCATCTTTACCGGCGGTGCGCTAGCGCTGCAAATCTATGCAGGCGGTGCGCGTTTCAACGCCGAGGCCGTGGTACCGCAGATCGTTGCCATTGGCATGGTGCGCGAGCTTGGTCCGGTTCTGGTCGGCCTGATGATCGCCGCCCGTGTTACCTCGTCCATCGCGGCTGAGATTGCGACCATGAAGGTGACCGAACAGATCGACGCGCTGGTTACGCTGTCGACCCACCCGATGAAATACCTAACAGCGCCCCGCGTTCTGGCCGCGCTAATTACCGTGCCCCTGCTGGTAGGCATCGGGGATATCATCGGCATCGCCGGAGGGTATGTCGTCGCGACCGAGAATCTGGGCTTCAACGCAGCGACCTATCTGCAAAACACGGTCAATTTCCTTGAAACACGCGACATTGTCTCGTCGCTGGTCAAAGGGGCGGCTTTTGGCCTGATCGCGGCGATCATGGGCTGCTACTACGGCATGAATTCGGGACGCGGCGCGCAAGGCGTCGGTCGGGCGACCAAGTCCTCGGTCGAATCTGCTGCAATCATGATTCTGGCCGCAAACTTCATTCTGACAGGGGTGTTCTTCTCGGTATGATCAGGATGGAAAATGTACACAAAGCCTTTGGCTCCAATCAGGTTCTGCGCGGCATGAGCCTTGATATCCCCAAGGGCACCTCGATGGTCATCATCGGCGGGTCGGGCACCGGAAAGTCCGTTGCACTGAAATGTATTCTTGGCCTGATCAAACCCGACAGTGGCATGATCTATGTTGACGGCAAAGACGCCACCAAGGGCGACCGGGATGCGTTTCTGGCGCGGTTCGGGATGTTGTTTCAAGGGGCGGCGTTGTTTGACTCGCTCCCCGTCTGGCAAAACGTTGCCTTCCGCCTGCTGCGTGGCCCGTTAAAGCGCCCCCCGGAATATGCGCGCGAGATTGCGATCGAGAAACTGCGGCGGGTTGGTCTGAAATCCGATGTGGCAGACCGCTTTCCGTCTGAACTGTCGGGCGGGATGCAGAAACGCGTGGGCCTCGCCCGTGCCATCGCCGCCGAGCCCGAGATCATTTTCTTTGACGAGCCCACAACCGGTCTGGACCCGATCATGTCCGGCGTCATCAACGACCTAATCCGCGAAATCGTGACCGAGATGGGCGCCACCGCGATGACCATTACCCACGACATGAGTTCGGTCCGCGCGATTGCCGACAACGTCGCCATGCTGCACGGAGGGGTGATCCAGTGGACCGGCCCGGTCAGCCAGATGGATGCCTCGGGCGATCCTTATGTGGAGCAGTTTATTAGTGGCAGCGCTGAGGGTCCGATTGAGGCGGTGCGCTAACTCACATTTGCCTGCTGTTCACGCTCCAATTTGTCAGAGGCACGTTTGGCATAGTCATATCGCAACAAATATTGTCTGCCAGCGACGACAAATTCCGGCGCCTGAATTCGGACAACACCCAATGCTTGCATCAAATGAGCTCCTGAAACCGGGAAATAGTCCGGATCTTCGCCGGAGAGCCTGTTGTAAATTCGCCCTCCGAACCAACTTGCTCTGCGTCTGGCACGGTCCGTTTCGTGCAACCGAAAATGCAGAACTCCAAGAAGCTGTTCGCGATCAAACGGCAATCTGTCTGCAGCGGTGCTTCCTTTCGAAACCAAAGAATTTGCACCGCCTGTTACGGCACTAGAAATACCCTTGCTGAACGCAGAAGGGCCATTCGGTATTTTTATGACTGGATCAACCACTTCAACCCACACAAGAACACCCCAGTCAAAATACACCTTAACCAAAGCTTTGTCTGCGACAACAAATACTTGCAGCCCTTCATGCAGCCTCATAGGTATTCATACGGATTATTCGGGATTGCCAATGACCCTCCGCCTCGCCACCCTCTCGCTACTGATCCTCTACCCTATCGCGTGGTTCGCCCCGCTGATGCGCGCGGGGCTGTTGCCAATCTTCGGCCTCAGTGAGATCAGCGTCATCACCGGCCTGCAATCCCTGTGGAAATCCGATATCTTCCTGGCGCTGATCGTCACCGTCTTTGCCCTGTTCGCGCCCTACATCAAGACAATTGGAACGGCTCTGGTGCAGTGGGACCTGCTGGATGCCCGCGTTCAACCCGCGCTCAACATCATGGGCAAGTTGGCGATGGCCGACATCTTTCTGATCGCGCTGTACATCACGCTGGCCAAGGGCATTTCCTATGCCACGATCGAAACCGCATGGGGATTGTACCTGTTTACAGCCTGCATTCTGGCCTCGATCGCGCTGGGATACATTACGGAAATGACATCCAGTTCACGAAAACCTCAGACCTAATTGATTGAAAACCTTCATCTGGGTATCATCTTAATATTTCGAGCAGCAACAATTAGTAGTTTCAGGTCCGCAGCGGATCAATCTGCGTGTGTTAATTGCATCCCGCTCTGGCCTGGTTTGTACCGGTTTGAGAAGGAGTTCGTCTATCATGACCGCCCTCCATAATATGACTTTGCAATTTCAGAATGCGTTTTTAAGACTTACTTTTTTGCTGATTTGTACTGCGGCACTGTTCTCTGTTTCAACGACAATACTTTCTGCTTTCGGCGTGCTGCCATGGTTGTCCATGCAAGCCGGTTTCGGCACGGGAACCTATGTTGATGCGGGTATGTTCATACAGATAGCACTGACAGCACTGATTCTCATGCTGGCGTTCTATCTGCCGGCAAATGCGCGAATGATGGCGCTGGAAAACGCCCATCGGAAGTTCTCGCTGAACATGCAGGACATCTCTTACGCGTACCAGTTGGCGCATGCGGCTGATCGTGGGGATACCTTTCTACTGTCCTCGGAATTCGATGCGGTCAAGGAACGGATGGCGTTTCTGCGCCACCATCCAGACCTGCAATCGCTTGAGCCGGAAATCTTGGAACTGGCCGCGCAGATGAGCCAAATCAGTCACGAGCTGGCTGAAACCTATGGCGATGCCAAAGTTTCCCGCGCGCGTATGTTCCTGCAACAGCGACAGGAAGAGATCGAACAATTCCAGCAGCGGATCGGCGACGCCCAGACCATTCAGCAGGAACTGCGACAGTGGACACGCGATATCGAGATCGAAGAATCCATTGCCAAGTCTCAGCTTGCTCGGCTGCGCGATGAGTTGTTCGAACTTCTGCCAGAGCTGTCAGCCCAGTTACAGACGCCGGCCGAAGATCGTGAAACTTCGGCATCC
Source organism: Ruegeria sp. HKCCA5491 (assembly GCF_013034565.1). Classification (NCBI taxonomy): domain Bacteria; kingdom Pseudomonadati; phylum Pseudomonadota; class Alphaproteobacteria; order Rhodobacterales; family Roseobacteraceae; genus Ruegeria; species Ruegeria sp. HKCCA5491. Next base: position 49,123 of record NZ_WQGG01000009.1, on the reverse strand, counting down.
AGCGTAATTGCAATGTCACCACCACGCGCGGCGGAATAGGCGCGTCAGCGCCTGCTGTCGACGATGACCCGTCGGGTCTGAGGACGCAGCCCGCCACCGTCGGAGAGGAAAGCCCATAAGGGCTTGAAGAACCGACCGTCCTCGGGCACCAAGAACGGCATGGTGAAGACGACTTCTTTTTCTTGTTCGGCCTGTGGTGCTACCCATTCCCGTTGGTCCGGGCGATGCGACAGTTGCGGCGAATGGAACACGATTGCGCAGGATGTACCCCTTTCGGCTGGCCCTGCAAAAAAATCCCTCGGCGGCAAACGTGGCCAGCCCATCGCACTCACGGACCTGTCGACCGAGGAAACTCCCCCGCCCCGCACGCTGTGCGGGGTTGATGAACTGGACCGTGTTCTGGGTGGCGGCCTTGTTCCGGCCTCGGCCTTGCTGGTGGGCGGTGACCCCGGAATCGGCAAGTCCACTTTGCTGCTGCAGGCTGCCGCCCGGTTCTCGCGTGCTGGCGTCAAGACCATTTATGTGTCCGGCGAAGAAGCCAGCGCGCAGGTGCGGATGCGCGCGCGTCGCCTTGGGCTAGAAGACGCACCAGTGCAACTGGCGGCGGAAACCAACTTGCGCAACATCCTGACCACGCTTGAGACGGAAAAGCCCGGCCTTGCCATTATCGACTCGATTCAGACCATGTGGGCCGACAATGTCGACAGCGCCCCCGGCTCGGTTTCACAAGTAAGGGCCGCTGCGCATGAATTGACCACGTTTGCGAAACGACACGGGATTTCGATCATCATGGTCGGCCATGTCACGAAAGAGGGTCAAATCGCAGGCCCCCGGGTCGTCGAGCATATGGTCGATACAGTGCTGTATTTTGAGGGCGAACGCGGTCATCAGTTCCGTATCCTGCGCGCAGTCAAGAACCGTTTCGGCCCTGCAGATGAGATCGGCGTGTTTGAAATGACGGGCAAAGGTCTGGCTCAGGTCACGAACCCTTCGGCCCTGTTCCTGTCCGAACGTGGCGCTCCCAGCCCCGGTTCGGCAGTATTCGCTGGGATCGAAGGTACGCGCCCTGTTTTGGTTGAATTACAAGCACTTGTCGCACCTTCCCCACACTCTCAGCCCCGCCGCACGGTCGTGGGTTGGGACAGCGGGCGACTGGCCATGATCCTGGCCGTGCTAGAGGCACGGTGCGGTGTGCCCTTCACCGGGCTTGACGTTTACCTCAACGTGGCCGGTGGCCTGAAAGTCAGCGAACCCGCTGCCGACCTTGCGGTTGCAGCCGCATTGCTCAGCGCACGCGAAGACACGGCCCTGCCCGCAGACACGGTCGTCTTCGGGGAAATCTCGTTATCCGGGGCACTTAGGCCAGCCTCTCAAACTGAAAATAGGTTGAAAGAAGCCCAGAAACTTGGTTTCACATCAGCCATAGCTCCGGCAGGTGGCAAAACTGGCAGTGTGGCAGGTCTGACACTCACCCGACCCTCTGATTTGGTGGGGTTTGTTGGCGAAACCTTCGGAGCAGGTTAAGGTAACGCCTTGAGAGGCTAAAAAAAATACAGGCGAGGGCCATGGAAGGTTTTACAATTATTGACGGGGTGGTTGCCCTGATCGTCGTGGTGTCGGGCCTATTGGCCTATTCCCGCGGCCTTTTGAGAGAGATTCTGGCGATTGCGGGTTGGGTCGCAGCCGCCGTGCTTGCCTTTATTTTCGCACCCCAAGCTGTGCCGCTGATCAAAGAGATCCCCGTCGTTGGTGATTTCCTGCGCGACAGTTGCGAATTGTCGGTGATAACCGGGTTCGCAGCCGTATTTGCAGTGGCCTTGATCGTGGTCAGCATATTTGCACCCCTGTTTTCCTCGGTCGTGCAACGCTCGGCGCTGGGTGGACTGGATCAGGCGCTTGGGTTCTTTTTCGGTATCGCGCGCGGCATCTTGTTGGTCGCCATCGCGTTCTTCGTCTACGACACGGTCATGACCGGCCAGTCCTATACCATCGTGGACGAAAGCCGTTCGGCGAAAGTTTTCGAACAATTCGGGGAAAAGATCGAAGAGCAAAACCCCGAGGCCGCTTTGGGTTGGGTCACCCAGCAATACGAAGAACTGGTCGCAAGCTGCACAGAGGGGTCAGCCCCCACCGAAAGCTCTACTCCGACCGAAGAAACGACGACACCAACAACGAACGAATAACAAAAAAGCCCGGCTCAGACCGGGCTTTTTCTTTGGCCGTGAGACTTTGCTTCAGGTAAAGCCTTCACCCGCGCACACCGTACAGCGGACGTTCTTCAGGCCGAAACAGCCGGTACAGTTGCTGTAGATAGGTTTTCCATAGACATCGCGGCTTTTGACGACCTCGCCCGCCCCATTGCAAATCGGGCACGGAGCACGGCCCATTCCACGACAACGATGGCATCGCCGCTTGGACGGCTCTTCCTTTTTTTGTCCTTGTTTGTGCTGCCACATTTTTCAAAACCCTGCCCGATATTTTTCTATATCAGACAATCATTCTTGCGGAATTGACAGCATAAGCCGCACCGAACGTCACCTTTTGATGCTCATTGTGACAAAATCCACCTGCGTCAAATCGCAAATGTGATCCTTTGATGACACCGGCACCGTAAGGCATTATGTGAGAGCCGAACTGACATGGAATCGGAGCCACCGATCTTGCTGTATCTGTTTTTCTTCGCGCCAACCCTTCGTGACGCAGGCGCGTCTGCCCCTAAGTTTAGACGGGCAGTACAAAGCATAGATACTCCCATGCGCCCGTTCCAAACCGCGTCGCACGTCAAAACGTCATAGAAATTGGAGCCCGTACATGTGTGGGATTTTGGGGATCGCAAGCAGAACGCATGATGTGTTTGCGGAAATCTATGACGGGCTGCTGATGTTGCAGCACCGGGGTCAGGATGCCTCGGGGATCGTCACCTATACCGGAGAGTTCTTTCGCGAGAAAAAGGCCAACGGTTTGGTCAAGGACGTGTTCAACGCCAAGGACGCGGAAACCCTGCTGGGCAAGGTCGGGATTGGCCACGTCCGCTATCCGACCGCCGGGTCGCTCAGCGCGTCTGAGGCGCAGCCATTCTTCGTGAACGCCCCCTACGGCATCTATCTGGTCCACAACGGCAACATCACCAATACCGCCCAACAGCGTGCAAAGGTAACGGGCAAATACAGCCGCCACCTGCGCACGACATCAGATTCCGAGATTTTGCTGAACGTTTTGGCCGACAAAGTGGCCGATGCGATCAAAGTCAACGGCAATGCCGATCCGATCCGCAACATCTTCGCCGGTGTGAAGATGACGATGGAACGTGTTCAGGGTGCCTATTCCGTCATTTGCCTGATCGCTGGGGTCGGCATGTTGGCGTTTCGTGACCCGCATGGCATCCGCCCGCTGTCCGTTGCGATCCGCGAGGAAGGCGGCAAAGGAGATGACTATGCCTTTGCCTCGGAAGATGTTGCTTTTGGGATCAACGGGTTCAGCAAATTGCGTGACCTGCGTCCGGGCGAAGCGATCCTAATCGACCTTGACGGAAACAAACACGAGTTCCAGGCCGTCGAAGGCAAGCTGACACCCTGTATCTTTGAATATGTGTATCTTGCACGTCCGGATTCGTTGCTGGATGGCGTATCCGTTTACAAGACCCAGATGCGCATGGGGCAGACTCTGGCCAAACAAATTCAGGATTCAGGGCTTGAGATCGACCGGATCATCCCGGTTCCCGACAGCGCCCGCCCCGTCGCACTTGAGGCTGCCAAGATTACTGGTATTCCCTATCGCGAAGGTTTGGTGAAGAACCGCTATGTCGGGCGTACCTTTATCATGCCCGGTCAGGAAGAGCGTCAGAAATCCGTGCGCCGCAAGCTGAATGCGGTTCCGCTGGAGTTCGATGGGCATAACGTGCTGCTGATCGACGATTCCATCGTGCGCGGCAACACGATCAAAAAGATCGTCCAAATGTGCCGTGAGGCCGGTGCAAAAAAGGTCTATATCGCCAGCGCCTCGCCTCCGGTGAAGTACCCCAACGTCTATGGGATCGACATGCCCACCAAGCATGAATTGATCGCCAACGGTAAAGAGATCGAGGAAATTCGGCAGGAGTTGGGTGCAGACGCTTTGTTCTATCAGCACCTCGACGACCTGATCTGGGCGGCCAAGGAAGGCAACCCCGAGATCGAGGCCTTTGACTGTTCATGCTTTGACGGCAAGTACATCACCGGCAGCGTCAGCGAAGACTATTTAGACACGCTGGAAAACAGCACTCGGGTCAGCAAAAAGCGCGAGGACATGCAGATACCGGGCGGGTCGTGGAACGCGGCCAAGCTAGCCTCTGGCTAAGAGCTACATCGCGAATCAGTTGTGACAATGGCCCGCGTTGCTTAGGCGATCGGGCCATTTTTCATGCCCGGAGAGGGAACGATTGGTTGATTTCCGCGCACAACCCTCTGACGAAGGAGGCGCATTCGCAATGGGTTCGCTGGGTCGGTATAGTATGTGGCGGAACGGCCTGCCAACCGCACCTTTTGTTCCGGCCGCGCCTTTGATAGCCCCCCTGTCACCAACCACTCAACACAAGGGGTTGGGGCCATGCGCCCCGGCCGCAGTTCATGTCAAACGCCAACGTCAAAAGCGCTGCCACGCAGAAGGGCGCGTTAAAAAAGAACTCAGTTTCCTTACTTGGAATTTTTGGCTCCAAAACCGATATGCGTGCTTTGGTGCGCTTGTCATCGGGCCGCGTGAAAGAGGTCAAACCGGGTAGCCGCATTGCCTCGGGCACCGTGGTCGCCATTGATGACGACGGAGTGATGCTGCGACAAAGCGGCCAAACCAAGCGGATCGCCATCCCCGGCAGCTAATCCTGTCTTGACGCTTTGCGCCCAGGGGTCCAAACCGCATCCATGACCGATCAGACCAAAATCGCCCTTATCACCGGGGCCTCGCGCGGCCTGGGTGCTGCTTTGGCCGAGGCCCTCGCGCCGGAGTATCACATTGTTGCCGTCGCCCGCACGACCGGCGGGTTGGAAGAACTGGACGACCGCATTCAGGCCAAAGGTGGCTCAGCGACGCTGGCCCCCATGGATATCGCCGATCCAAACGCAATGGCCACCCTGTGCCGCAGCATCCATGACCGTTGGGGCAAGGTGGATTTGTGGGCGCATACTGCTATCCACACCTCGGCGCTGACGCCCGTTCATTTTGTAGATCCCAAAGAGTGGGCAAAGGCCGCAAGCATCAACGCGACGGCAACGTCCGTTCTTATCCCATACGTGGCCCCTTTGTTGGGTGAAACCGGACATGCCGTGTTTTTCGACGATCCAAAGGCGGGCCAAAAATTCTATGGTATTTATGGTGCGACCAAAGCAGCCCAGATCGCGTTGGCGCGGAGTTGGGCGGCAGAGACCGAACGCACCGGTCCGCGCGTTTCGATCATTGAGCCTGCGCCTATGCCAACGGCTGTACGCGCCAGGTTCCACCCCGGTGAGGATCGCGCCGCGCTAACACCCACGACAGACGAAGCCGCGCGGATATTGGCCCTGCTCTAGGAATGGCCCTTTCGGGCCATGCCTCCGGCGGGGATATTTTTAGCCAGATGAAGCGGGCGGATCAGCCTATTTGGGTGCCGCTGCGCCCAGCCAGATCGACGAAGAATTGCCACGCGACGCGGCCCGAGCGCGCGCCACGGGTGGCCTGCCATTCGATCGCTTCGGCGCGCAGAGTGTCAGCGTCGACCGTGACTCCGTAGGCGGCGCAATAGCGATCGATCATCGCAAGGTATTCATCTTGATCGCAGGGGTGGAAGCCCAACCACAAACCGAAGCGATCGGACAGCGAGACCTTTTCCTCGACCGCCTCGGACGGGTTGATGGCGCTGGAGCGTTCGTTTTCGATCATGTCCCTTGGCATCAGGTGGCGGCGGTTCGAAGTAGCATAGAAAACAACGTTTTCCGGGCGGCCTTCGATGCCGCCATCCAACACGGCCTTGAGCGATTTGTAATGCTGGTCATCATGGCTGAACGAGAGATCGTCACAGAACAGGATGAACCGGTACGGCGCGGCGCGCAAATGGTTCAGCAGGCGCGCGACCGAGCCCATATCCTCGCGCTGGAGTTCCACCAGTTTCAGGTTGGGGTGGTCCGATTGCAAGGTGCCGTGGACCGCTTTGACAAGGCTGGATTTTCCCATCCCGCGCGCTCCCCACAAAAGCGCGTTGTTGGCTTTGAAACCGGATGCAAAGCGGCGGGTATTATCCAGCAACGTGTCTCGGGACCGGTTGATCCCAACCAGTAGGTCCAGATCAACCCGGTTGACCTTGGTCACCGGCTCAAGCCGGTCGGGGTCCACGTGCCAGACAAATGCCGGGGCCGCACTGAAATCAGGTGCGGCCAAGGGTGCAGGGGCCATCCGTTCCAGAGCGTCAGCAATGCGGTTCAGGGCTTGGTTGTCCATCGGGGCCTCCGGTCTTGTCGTCGCGGTTTCAAACCATGTTCCGGCTTGCGCAACAAGGTCCAGAAAAGAAAAAGGCGCGCCTAGCGATGGCGCGCCCGATTTTCAGTTCAAAGAGCGGTTATTTACCGTCTTCGTCGCGAATAATCTCGGCATCCGCCTCTTCTTCATCATCATCGTAATAGCCATCGGCGCGCAGCTGTTCCTCGCGCTTTTTCTCGACGCGGGCGACGAGGAAGATCGAGATTTCATACAGCCCGTAGACCACCACAAACAAAATGACCTGAGTGATCACGTCCGGTGGAGTCACCAGCGCGGCCAGCACCAGAATGGCGACCACGGCGTATTTGCGGACTGATCCCAGGCCTTCGGCCGTCACCAGCCCCGCCTTCCCCATCAGGGTCAGCAGAACCGGCAGTTGAAAGCACAGGCCAAAGGCCACGATGAACTTGATCGTCAGGTTCAGGTATTCCTGCGCCGAGCCCTGGAAGACCACGCTCAGCGGGGCGGCAGTTGCACCTTCGGTCACCACCTCACCTTCGGCCCCGAATTGCTGGAACCCAAGGAAGAAGTCATAGGCCAACGGCGTAACGACGTAGAAGGCAAAACTTGCACCCAGCAGGAACATGAAGGGCGAGGCCAGCATGAACGGCAGGAACGCGTTCTTTTCGGATTTATACAACCCCGGAGCAACGAACCGCCACATCTGCATCCCTATATAGGGGAACGCCAGAATGAACCCGCCAAGCAGCGAGACCTTGATGGCCACAAAGAAACCTTCCTGCGGCGAAATGAAGATTAGTCCGCAATCCTGCCCGCGTTCGGCCAGAACATCGCATAACGGGCGCGTCAGGAAGTTAAAAAGCGGCGTGGCCACCGTAAAACAGATGATCATGCCAATCAGAAACGCTACGACGCAGTGAATAAGCCGCGTGCGAAGCTCCGCCAGATGCTCGATCAATGGGGCCGAGCTGTCCTCGATCTCGTCGGTCTTGGTCATGTCTTGCTTTCGGTATTCAGCGCGGCCTCGGCTTCTTCCGCTTTGGCCAAAGCTTCAGCAGCTTCCTTGGCCTTGCGTTCGGCAGCCGCGCGCGCGGTCGAGGCCTGAATCTTTTTCGCCTGCTCTGCCCGTTCAGCCGCCAGTTTGCCGGTTTCGCTGTCGGGGTCGAACTTGGTCGGATCCATGCTCTTGGCCATTTCCTGTGCGGCTTCTTTCACGCCGTCCATGGCTGTGCCAACCGGATTGGTCGCCGCGTTCAGCCCCTTTTTGATTTCATTGACACCAGCCTGATCTGCGGCCTCGTTCATCGCACTGCTGAATTCGCGCGCCATACCACGTGCCTTGCCGACCCAACGGCCAACATTGCGGAACAGCACAGGCAGGTCCTTTGGCCCCACAACGATCAGGGCCACGATGCCAATGACCAGAAGCTCGGTCCAGCCCAGATCAAACATCTGGTCTTATGCCTTATCTTTGTCAGTCTCGGGCGTGACGTCCTTTGCGAGCTCGGACGCGTCCTGCTCCAACTCATCCGCGCCTTCTTTGACGCCCTTTTTGAACGAAGTGATACCCTTGCCCACTTCACCCATGAGCGAGCTGATCTTGCCACGGCCAAACAGCACTAGCACCACAACCGCAATCAGCAGAAGACCGGGAAGGCCGATATTGTTGAGCATGTCATATCTCCTTGTACATCGACGCACTGCGCCGGGAATGTGATCTGAGTTCGTGTCTACGCCCGGATCCCCGATTGCAAAAGTCAGGGCTTGCAATTTGTGCAGTAAATTTGATCGCCCTACCCTTTTTTTGAGGCTCGCTTTTTGCAACTGACAGGTTTATGTCAGTTGTAGTTGGCTAGGTAGAGGACATCGAAACCTGGTCAACGGAGACTCAAATGACCCATGTTGCAGAAATCGTCACCTTCAGCCTCGCCAATAGCACCACGCCGGAAGAGTTTGTGAAACTTAGCCGGGCCTCCGAAGGCTTTGTCCGGTCTGCTCCCGGCTTCACCCATCGACACTTAAGCCAGGGCGAAGATGGCCGCTGGACCGACTATGTGGTCTGGACGGATATGAAAGCGGCCAAAGACGCCGCCGCGCAATTCCCGCAGCAGGACTTTTGCGCGGATCTGATGGCTGCGATCGATCCGGAAAGCATCCAGATGCGCCATGAGAATGTGCTATGGAACATGACCGCCTGATCGCGGTCGAAACGGTGTGTCATGCGCCGCACTGACCGCCTGTTCGACATCATCCAGATTCTGCGCGACGGTAAACTGCACCGCGCGCAGGACATTGCGGACCGGCTTGAGGTGTCGGTTCGCACGATCTACCGCGACATGGATACTCTCGTCGCCTCGGGCGTCCCGGTCGAGGGGGAGCGCGGCGTAGGCTACATGGTGCGCGAACAAATCACCCTGCCCCCCCTGAACCTGACCCCAGCCGAGCTAGAAGCGCTGAACCTCGGCATGGCGATCGTGGCCGAAGCCGCCGACCCGGATCTGAAAGCCGCCGCCGAAACTCTCGCCGACAAGATCGACGCGGTGCTACCGGCACAGGTCGTGGCCGAGGCCGACGCCTGGAAATTCGCCGTTTATCCCTTTGCCGATGCCGCGCGCGGGCTGGCGCATATGGCGCCAATCCGATCCGCCATCAAGTCGCGCCAAAAGCTCCTCCTGTCCTACCGCCGCATCGACGGCGTATTGACAGAACGCACGATCCGCCCACTGCATATGGACTACTGGGGCCGCGTCTGGACCCTGACGGCATGGTGCGAATTGCGCGCAGGCTTCCGTGTCTTCCGCGTAGACCTGATCGAATCCGTGCACCCCTTGCCAGAAATCTTTGCCGACGAGCCCGGCAAAAGACTAAGCGACTTCGACCCCGAAGCGTGATCCGCGCTTCATCTGGCTAAAAATATCCCCACCGGAGGTATGGCCCGATCAGGGCCATTCCCTTTAGTTCAAGTAGGGTTCCGGATCGACGGCCTCGAATCCTTTCCGAACCTCGAAATGGACATAAGCATTGTCGCCGCCGCGCAATGCAGCAATCTTTTCGCCCCGGCGCACACGATCGCCCTTTTTCACCGCGATGTTTTCGACATTGGCATAAACGGTTAGCAAGTCGTTCTTGTGCTTCACAACGATGATCGGCACCTGATCAGCGTCTGCGGTGATCGCGGCCACCGTACCGGCTTCGGCGGCTTTCACCGCAGTTCCCGGTGCCGCAGCGATATCAATGCCCTCGTTCTTTCCCTTGCTATAGGTACGGATAATCGTCCCCGTGACGGGCAGACCCAACAGGGAGTTGCTCTGGTTGGTTGGGGCTTCGGCCGTAACATCAGGCGCAGGTTTTGCTGGCGCAATCACTTCTTCCGGCAAAGGTTGCGTCGCGCTTGGCGGAGTGGGCGTCGGCGACCCCTGCCCCGGCTGCGTGACATTGGTTGCCGGCTGGCTTACCTGTTGCGGCGCAGGCTGGCTTTTGATCGGGATCAGCAGGAACTGCCCCTCACGCACAGTAAAGTCTGAATCCAAGCCGTTCCAATCGGCAAGCGCGTCCACCGGCACATCGTAAAGCCTTGAGATCGTAAAGGCTGTTTCACCCCGCTTGACCTTGTGCCGGATCGGTTCTGGGCCAGCTGGGGCCGGGACTGGTGCCGCGGCAGGTTGCGCAGGCTCCAGTGTCGACGTTCGAACAGACCCATCCGTCGGCGCGTCGTCAATAGCTGTTCCGGCGATCGTGGCGATATCCACTGTACTGGCGGCACCAACCGCCCGAGGCAGGACAACAACCTCGCCATCACGCAGGGTGTCCGTCGGCTTGAGGCCGTTGAAGGTGGCAAGCTCGCCCTCGGGCAACCCGACCCGTGCGGCCACGTCCCTCACTGTGTCACCACGGCGCGCTATGGCGACCTGATACGTCGGATAGGTGATCACGCCGCGTGCATCCGGCGCCGGTCGGCTTGTTGTCGCGGATTGCGCCGCGTCAGTTGTCGAAAACCCGCCGACCTGCCCGCGCAGATCATAATCGAGCGGACCTTCACATCCCGCCAAAAGGGCCAGAGCCGCGGCTCCGGTTGCGCAGCGTCGTATCGCTGACTTGGAAACTGCTCTCATTTTGCTGTCCTCATCACCTGCCCCTGTTGGCCGGGGTTCCGGTGCATCTGCAAAGTAATCCTTTACGCCCCTTCTTTTCCCAACCCCTCTAGCAGAGGTACGAAACGAACGGGCAACAATTCATCATATTCCAGACCGGTCTCGGTTCGCCGCACGCGGATCAACGTCTGAACCGCATCCGACTGCCCCACCGGTAAAACCATGATACCGCCGATTTTGAGCTGCGCCAAGAGCGGCCCGGGAGGGTCTTCCGCAGCCGCCGTCACAATGATGCGGTCGAACGGTGCCTGTTCCGGCAGACCAAAGGATCCATCCGACAGCATCGCTGTCACGTTGGTCAGCCCCATATCGAGGAACAGTTCCCCCGTTTCACGGACCAACCTCTTGTGGCGCTCGACGGTGTAAACCCGGCGCGCCAGCTTGGACAGGACGGCGGCCTGATATCCGGACCCCGTGCCGATTTCCAGAACTGTATCGCGCGGACGCACGTCCAGCGCCTGCGTCATAAGCCCAACAACTGACGGCTGACTTATTGTTTGACCACAGGCAATCGGCAACGGAGTGTCTTCATAGGCGCGCTCAGAAAACAGGCCTTTGACAAACTTTCCGCGATCAATCTGCTCCATCGCGGCCAGAACACGTGCATCCGTCACCCCGCGCGAGCGCAAGGCAAACAGAAATTGCATAATGGTTTCTGCGCTTGGTCCGCTCATTCGATCGACTTCAATGCCTCAAGCGTGTCATGCGCTGTCAGGTCCGCGCGCATCGGCGTAACCGAAATATAACCGGCCAGATTTACTGCGGCGTCCGTTCCGGGCGCGGTCGGGTTGTGCTGATAGCCCCCCTTGATCCACAAAAAGCGCCGCCCCGAAGGAGAGCTGTGAGGTTCGACCGAGAAATGTGTATCCCGGCGGAACCCCTGCGGCGCGATCCGCGTCCCCAACACTTCGTCCGCAGGAACCGGAGGGAAATTCACGTTATAAAACAATCGGTAATCGCCCTGTTCTGCTGGGGTAGCATCCAGAATTTTCCGCACAAGGTCGGCGCCGTGCCGGGTTGCTGTCTCAAAGGGATCGTCCAGCCCAAGATTACGCGGGCCGAAATACTGCGACAACGCGATCGCGGGGATACCTTGTAAGGCAGCTTCCATCGCGCCGCCCACGGTTCCGGAATACAGCGTGTTTTCGGCCGAGTTGTTTCCACGATTCACACCCGACAAAACCAAATCCGGCAGCGCATCCTTCATCACGTCGTGCAAGCCAGCCAGCACGCAATCGGCGGGCGACCCTTCAGCCGCAAACCGACGTTCACCCAACTGGGCCATCATCATCGGATGCGTATAGCTGATGCAGTGACCAACGCCGGATTGTTCGAATGCCGGCGCGACGACCCAAACCTCCCCATCCGGCCCTGCAAGTTCTGCGGCAATCGCCTCGAGCGCGATAAGCCCCGGGGCGTTGATTCCATCATCGTTGGTCAGAAGAATACGCATATGCCCCATCCGTCCCTGCGTTTTTTCCTTGATAGACCCGCCCCTGCGCGGCGGCAAGCGACCCGCGCACGCAATCTGCGGCTTTCACGCACCACTTGGCCCTAATCTGTGGTTACAGGCGTTACTCGGGGAACACGAAACACCGGTCCCGGCGGACCGTCAGCCACATAACGCGTCCCGGCTGGGGCACAAAGACGTTGGGTACCGTCGCTTTCAGGATCGAGCCGTCATGATCCATGCGAAACTCAACAAGGCTTTCGTTGCCCAGAAACCGCGAACGCTCGACCACGCCTCGGGCCGCGACGCCATCCGTCGCCGTTGGGAGCGGCCCTTTGCCGTTGCGATCAAAGTCCAAGCGAACGTGCTGAGGGCGGAAAACGATCTCGACATTCGTGCCATCAGCGACGCCGGGCGCCAGAAACTGCCCAAACGGCGTGTCCGCCAAGGCCCCATTCACTTGCGACCTTAAAGTATTGAGATCGCTAAAAAAGGCCACGGCCGCCTTATCAGCCGGGCGTGTATAAACGTTATAGGGCGCGCCTTGCTGAACGATCTTGCCCCGTCGCATCAACGCGATTTCGTCTGCCATGCGCATGGCCTCTTCGGGTTCATGAGTGACCAGAACCACAGCCGCGTCTTCCTGCTTGAGGATCGCCAGGGTCTCATCCCTGATGCCATCGCGCAGCCGGTTGTCCAGCCCCGAGAAGGGTTCATCCATTAACATGATACGCGGGCGCGGTGCCAGAGCACGCGCCAATGCCACCCTTTGCTGCTCACCCCCTGACAGGTGATGCGGAAAATCGTCTATGAACCGCATCATGTCGACCTTGCGCAGCAGTTCTTCGACGCGGGCGCGTTTTTCGTCCTTGCGCCCTTTCAAGCCAAAAGCGACGTTGTCCGCCACGCTGAGATGGGGAAACAGGGCAAAGTCCTGAAACATCAACCCAATTTCGCGACGTTCCGGAGGCACGCGAAACACGGTGTCGCAGATCAGTTTCCCGTCGACGTAAATCTCACCGGATTCCTGCATGTCGACCCCTGCGATCATCCGCAGCGTCGTTGACTTGCCACAACCCGACGGCCCCAGCAAACAGGTGACCTGCCCCGCCTGAACGGTCAGCGAGACATCGTCAACCACAACCCGCCCTTCATAGCGCGCGACCAGATTGCGAATTTCCAGACGTGGAGGAGTTGCGTCTACTGTCACCGATGGACCCCGTTGCCTTTCCCGATCAATTCCATCGGACTTGGGCGGGGATAGCAACCCCGCCCCTCAGGCGCAAGGGATCAGCAACACCCGCCGGACAGAGCTTCTCCGGCGGCTTCAAACGGGCTTTCCCCGCCACACCCTTCGAAAATGCCATAATGGGTCGAGAAATCGCCGATAAAGTCGAAATGCCGGGCAAATCGTGTGTCTTTCAACATCATCCACGTATTACCGCAAACCGGAAAGACCTTGCCGGTTTCAATCGCATGATGGTCATCCAACTCAAACAGATGCGGAGCATGAGGGATGGTGCCCTTGTAGATCACCGCCTGCCCGTAATCCTCGCAAGCTGGCTCCAGCTCCGGCAGCTTGAACAGACGATACGTCGCGGACAGGAACTTCAACGGCGCAACGCGCTCCTCCAGCACCGGGTTTTCAATGGTCAGCGGTCGGTGAGTCACACGGCGTGGATCGCCAAATCCTGCCTTGCGCGAGATCGACAGGAAATCATTCCAATACATCGCCCCGGACAGGCATTCACCGTACAAAACCTCATCCTCGGCCATAGCCTGAGGCACGCGTCGATCGGCGTAGACGTCCGAGAAATACATCTCGCCGCCTTCTTTCAGCAGGCGGTGCGCCCCGCGCAAAACCGCCTCTTTATCGGTGGCCAGATTGATGACGCAGTTCGAGACGATGATGTCGAACGAGCCGGGCTCAAGGTCCAATTCGTCCAGTTTTTCGATATAGCCGTGATGGAATTCAACATTCGACGCTCCGTGACCAAAGGCCTGTGCGTGATAATCCTGATGCGCTCGGGCGACGTCCAGTTGCTCGGGCGTCATATCCACACCAACCACGCGGCCTTTTTCGCCCACCATAGCGGACAGAGCGTAGACGTCGCGCCCGGCCCCACAGCCCAAGTCGAGGATGCTCATCCCCTCAAGATCCAGCGGGGCGATCAACCCGCATCCATAGTAACGGGTCAACACATCGTCATGAATTTGCGAAAGAATTTTCTTTACATGATCCGGCATGTCATCCGGCGTGCAACATGCGTTGGTCTGCAGGTCAGAACTGCCTTGCAAGACTTCGCCATAGTAATTCTGCACCGACTCATGCTTCATCCCGAGCTTCCCTCTGTTTCGCGACAGACATCAGCTAGATCAGAGCGGTGTCAGGTGCAATCCAAGCCTTCGACATTTAACAGAACTGTGAGTTGCCCGCCTCAACCCAGCAGTTCGAAATCGACGCCCGCGCGCACCCGACCATTCACCTGAATTTCCAACCGATGTGCGCCGGGGACCAGCTTGAAGGTTGTCGCATCGGCTTTAAGCTTGTGCTTCTTTCCCAGTTTTAACGCCCCGTCGCGCAAAGCCGATTGCTTGAGTTTATGCACCTTTGTTGAAGTTTTTCCTCCAGGCCTTTGAAAGTGAATAATATAATCTACCAAAACGGGTTGATCACTCTCTCCGGTCAAAGCCACATCAAACTCCAACGCCCCGCTAATCCTGGCCTCACCAAGAACAGCGATGCTTGCCGAAACCTCGGCTTCTGGGTCAAAGCCCAGCATCTTCATGGCCTTGGGGTGGCCCGATTTGACTAGCCCGCGCAGAGTGTGCGTTGTCATCCATCGCAATTCGTCAGCTTCTTGATGCGCGTCCTGCGACCAGCTTTGCAAGCGGCTCAGAACCAGTTCGGGGTCCTTCTTTGTGATATCATTCAGATGATTGGCGACCGAGCGTGTCACGTAACGAGTCTTGTCCACGTGAAGCCGGTCCAACAATGGTAACGGATCAGTCAGGTCCAGCCCGACCGCCTGCCCCCACGGCAGCCTTGGCCGCGTTCCTTCGCTAACCAGTCTGCGCACGTGATAGCTGTCGTGATCGCACCAAACTTCCATACGCGCCATCACCTTATCAGGATGGTGGTTAAGGAATGGGCGAATGGCCCATTCCATTGAGAACCTCTGCGTCAGTTCTTCGATCACGTCCAGCGCCAGATCGGGATGGTCCAACCCAACGTCCACAACCCAATCGCCCAAGGGCGCAAAGATGAAGTCACCGAAATCATCATCCGTCTTGGTCGGGTCCAACGGAGGGGGCAAGGCTTTCAACAACGTCGGCGCAACGTCCGGCAGATCACCGGGAACGGCCTTTTGCAGACACGTGGCGATCCACGCCATACGCTCTTTCAACTCAAGACCAGACAGGCGGGACATGACCTGCGCTTGAAGCGCATCCACATCGAAACCGGGGTCGGCTGCCGCGAAAAGCCCCGCCAGATAGCGGGTCTTTTCTGCATTAAATAACTGATCTTTCAGTGAAAAATTTTTCGCCATCATCTACATCGTCAGGTTGGTCCCGCCGCCGTCCAGCAGGATATTCTGACCCACGATAAACCCCGCGTGCTGGGAACACAGAAAAGCGCAGGCCGCGCCAAATTCCTGCCGTGTGCCATAGCGGCGCGCGGGGATCGTGGCGGCGCGTTCGGCACGGGCGTCTTCCATCGAGATGTTCTTTTGCAAGGAAACCCCGCTGTCCAGCGCATCGGCGCGGTCGGTGGCGTGAATGCCGGGCAACAGATTGTTGATCGTCACCCCTTGGGGGGCCACCTGACGCGCGGTTCCGGCGACATAGCCAGTCAGCCCCGTCCGCGCCGCGTTCGACAGGCCCAGCACGGCGATGGGCGCGCGCACGGATTGCGAGGTGATATTGACCACGCGCCCCCAGCCTTTGTCCATCATTCCCGGCAGCAAGGCCTTCATAAAGGCAATCGGCGTCAGCATGTTGGCGTCCAGCGCTTTGATGAAATCTTCACGCTCCCAATCCGACCACATACCCGGAGGGGGACCACCCGCGTTTGTCACAAGAATATCAACACCCTCCGCAGCTTCTATGACCTGCTCCTGACCGTCCGGCGAAGTGACATCGCACGCGACCGTCTGAACGTCCACGCCATGGTCCGAGCGCAACCGCGCGGCTTCAAACTCTAACGCCTCGGAACCGCGCGCGTTCATCACGAGATCGACCCCCGCTGCAGCCAATGACTCGGCACAGCCCAGACCCAATCCCTTGCTACTGGCACAAACCAGCGCGCGTTTTCCTTTGATTCCCAGATCCATCTGATCCTCCCCATCTGTTGTTGTTGCCATGTCTAGCACCGGCCAGACAGGGAAGACCAGAATTCAAGAACGATCAGTAAAAGAACTCTTCCCGAACAATTTTTCCGTTCGCCACATGATAGACGCCAACCTCTTGCATATCAAAGGCTTCACCGGTTTCTTTCACCTTGCCCTGCACTGAAAAAATCACCGCAAAGCGATCTTCACCATGAGGAAAGGGATCACTGACCGAAGCGCCCGAGACCTCGTGCGCGCCTTCCCACCATTCGTGTTTACCTCGAATGGCGTCGCGACCGTGGATTTCACGCCCCATATCCATGAAATCCTGCCCTTCGACCGAAACGGCATCCTCGGCATAGAGCTTATCCAGATTTTCCTTGGCGCGGTCTTCGCGACAACCAGCCACCAGCTCATCGGCAATCTCTTTCAAATTCATTTATCCACTCCACTATTTGTTCACTATATGTTCTTATTGCCATAGCTGTACGATTCGAACCACCCCCTTTGTCTTGCCTCGGCAGGATTCCCCGCCTATACGCGCGATTATGCTTGATACCTCGAACCAACCCTCCCTGCCGCCCGAGATCGCCCGTCGCCGGACCTTTGCGATCATCTCGCACCCGGATGCGGGCAAGACGACGCTGACGGAAAAGTTCCTTCTATACGGAGGCGCGATCCAGATGGCCGGTCAGGTCCGCGCCAAAGGTGAGGCGCGGCGCACACGCTCGGACTTCATGCAGATGGAAAAGGATCGCGGTATCTCGGTTTCCGCTTCGGCAATGTCGTTCGACTATGGGAACTTCCGTTTCAATCTGGTTGATACACCCGGTCACAGCGATTTCTCGGAAGATACCTATCGGACGCTCACCGCTGTAGACGCTGCTGTGATGGTGATCGACGGCGCGAAAGGTGTGGAAAGCCAGACGCAGAAACTGTTCGAGGTCTGCCGCCTGCGCGATCTGCCGATCCTGACCTTCTGTAACAAGATGGACCGCGAAAGCCGCGATACGTTCGAGATCATCGACGAAATTCAAGAGATGCTGGCCATCGACGTCACTCCCGCCGCCTGGCCGATTGGCGTGGGGCGCGATTTCATCGGCTGCTATGACATGCTGCGCGACCGCTTGGAACTGATGGACCGCGCCGACCGCAACAAAGTGGCCGAGAGCATTCAGATCGACGGTTTGGACGATCCCAAGCTGGCCGAACACGTCCCAGAACATCTGCTGGAGAAACTGCTGGAAGAGGTCGAAATGGCGCGCGAATTGTTGCCCAAGCTCGACCCGCAGGCAGTGCTTGAGGGGCATATGACCCCAATCTGGTTCGGCTCGGCGATTAACTCGTTCGGCGTCAAGGAATTGATGGAAGGCATCGGTGCATACGGCCCGCAGCCACAGGTTCAATCGGCTGAACCGCGTCAGATCGCGCCGGATGAAAAGAAGGTCGCAGGCTTTGTCTTCAAGGTGCAGGCCAATATGGACCCTAAGCACCGCGACCGCGTAGCGTTTGTGCGAATGGCCTCGGGACATTTCAAACGCGGCATGAAGCTGACTCATGTACGGTCGAAAAAGCCCATGGCGATCTCGAACCCGGTGCTGTTTCTGGCCTCCGACCGCGAATTGGCTGAAGAGGCATGGGCCGGCGACATCATCGGCATCCCCAACCACGGGCAACTGCGCATCGGGGACACCCTGACCGAGGGTGAGGCGTTGCGCGTCACCGGAATTCCGTCCTTTGCGCCGGAACTGCTGCAAACCGTCCGCGCGGCAGATCCGTTAAAAGCCAAGCATCTGGAAAAGGCTTTGATGCAGTTCGCCGAGGAAGGTGCAGCCAAAGTGTTCAAACCCTCGATCGGGTCTGGCTTTATCGTAGGTGTGGTCGGTGCGCTGCAATTCGAAGTGCTCGCCAGCCGGATCGAGATGGAATACGGCCTGCCTGTTCGGTTCGAGGCGTCGCAGTTCACTTCGGCCCGTTGGGTCAGCGGTGACAAGGTCGAGGTTGAAAAATTCGTCAACGCCAACAAACAGCACATCGCGCATGACCATGACGGCGACATCGTTTATCTGACGCGCCTGCAATGGGATATCGACCGGGTTGTGCGGGACTATCCGGCATTGAACCTGACGGCGACCAAGGAAATGATGGTTTGATTGCAGTGGCAAACACCCCGCCGCAATCTCTTGGGCATGAAAGAGATTGATCTGACCTATCCCGACGGTCTGACAGGCGTCCTGGACCGTTTTGAGGGCCGCCGCGCCCCGTTCGACTTTGGCGCTGAAATGCTGCCGCCTGCTGATGCTGCTCTGGAGCCTTTGACTGTTCAGATCGTTGCTGAGGATGCGGCGCGGCTGGGTCCGGGGTCGCCCAACACATCTTGGGCGCGCAAACGGGCGCGGATCGCGGAAGAATTCGTAGGCTCGACCGAACTGGCATTCCTGAACGCTCAGTTGATCGCAAACCTGCGTAAAAGGGATTTTCCGACACAATGCCCGACCCTGTTTCAGCGCCTCTGGGCCGAGCAATCGGCGCATCTGTTGCAGGTGTTGGACCTGCGTTGGCTGGTATCCTCGGTGCAGACATTTGCAGATCACGGCATGACCCCGACCCAACGTGAGGTCGGTCATGCCTTGCGCATGTTGTTTGGTCTGGTCAAACTGTATGAGTTTGAACGTCTGTTTTCCGGCCACCTACCCTCGGATGCCTTTCGGTTGCGACACAAAGTCGATGCCGCCCTAACAATGGGGATGGAGGGGTTTTCGCTGGATAGTGGTGGTCCGGATATCAACCTTATTGCGCCGATCTGGTCCAAAGCTTTGACCGACCCAACCATAGCGCTGTTGGCCGATCATCTTCTGAACAGGCTTAACGCGGACCCCGGCACTGTGTTCCGACGCCTGAAACTAATGCGAGAGATGCGGGCGGCGCGGCAAAGGGCGCGGCAGTGACAACTTGGGGCATCGTATCGACTGTTCAGGGAACGGCAAAGGACATCCTGCGATTTGTGGCCTATCACCTCGATCTTGGGGCCGATCAAATCTTTCTGTTTCTGGACGAGCCCTGCCCCGACGCCTTCAACGTGCTTATTCGCCACCCGAAGGTCGAGGTTCGCATCTGCGACGCAAGGTTCTGGACCTACAGGCAACGCAAAAGGCCCGATACGCATCAGGTGCGACAGACCGCAAATGCCAGCTTTACTTATCGAAAGGCACAAGTTGACTGGCTGACTCATATTGATCTGGACGAATTCCTGTGGTCCCAGACCCCTATTGATGAACAGTTGGCAGAGATTCCGGATGACGTCCCCGCGGTTCGTGTCCGTCCGATTGAACCCGTCGGGGGCACGCAGGATCAGTACAAGGCCTATATTCCTACCGGTCAGGGCCGCGACGGGATTATGCAAACGCTTTATCCGAATTACGGCGCATTTGTTCTGGGTGGATTCCTCAGCCACGTTCAGGGCAAGCTCTTCGTGCGTACCGGCCTGCCCCAGATCAATTTCCGCATCCACAACCTGTTTCAGAACGGAGAGATGTGCCCGGTAAAGACCGAGTTACCCGGAATCGACCTGTGCCACCGCCACGCGCCTGACTGGGATCATTTCCGGGCGCATGTCCAATTTCGGATGCAAAGCGGATCATACAGGGCCGGAATGTCCCCGAACGTGCCACGCGAACATGGCGGGTTGAACATGAACGAACTGCTGAGCTGGATAATGACCGAAGGCGGCGAAACCGGGCTTCGTGCGTTTTACGATGAAATCAGCGGTACAGACCCCGAGGTTTACGCGCGATTGAAGCAACATGGGTTGATCCGCTATCGCCCGTTCAATCTGGACGAAAAGCTCGCGAAACACTTCCCCGGAACCGCCTGAATTGTTGCTCGAAATCCAGACTATCACGGACCGCCGTTACGTTAACGTGTCTTCATTTGACGCTGATCGACGTTTTTGTTATGTCCCCGCCCAAGCCGAAATGCGCGCTGCTGCGTATGGTCATCCGGACCCGGCATTCCTTTGACGCGCGGGCCAGGTCTAGTGTCCGCAAAAACGGACATACATGACAAAGTTTAACGAACTGAACCTGAACCCGAAGGTCCTCAAAGCCATTGAGGAAGCCGGATACGAAACCCCCACCCCGATCCAGGAAGGTGCAATTCCCCCTGCGCTTGAGGGCAAGGATGTTCTGGGTATCGCCCAGACCGGCACCGGGAAAACCGCAAGTTTTACTCTGCCGATGATCACCCTGCTGGCCCGTGGCCGCGCACGTGCGCGGATGCCGCGATCGCTGGTGCTTTGCCCGACGCGGGAACTGGCCGCGCAGGTGGCCGAGAACTTCGACACATATACCAAGCACCTGAAACTGACCAAGGCGCTGTTGATCGGAGGCGTCAGCTTCAAGGAACAAGAGGCGCTGATAGATCGGGGCGTCGACGTTCTGATCGCCACGCCCGGTCGTCTGCTGGACCATTTCGAACGTGGCAAACTGCTGCTAACCGGCGTTCAGATCATGGTGGTGGATGAGGCTGACCGGATGCTGGATATGGGCTTTATCCCCGATATCGAGCGCATCTTTTCGCTGACGCCGTTTACGCGCCAGACACTGTTTTTCTCGGCCACCATGGCCTCTGAGATCGAGCGTATTACTGACACGTTCCTGTCAGCCCCTGCCCGCATCGAGGTTGCCCGCCAGGCGACGGCGTCTGAAACAATCGAACAGGGCGTGGTGATGTTCAAAGGTGGTCGCCGCGACCGTGAGGCCAGCAATAAACGCAAGGTCCTGCGCGCACTGATCGACGCCGAAGGCGACAAATGTACGAACGCGATCATCTTCTGCAACCGCAAGACGGATGTTGATATCTGCGCGAAGTCGCTGAAGAAATACGGCTATAACGCCGCCGCCATCCATGGTGATCTGGACCAGTCGCAGCGTATGAAAACGCTGGACGGGTTCCGCGACGGGTCTCTGCGCCTGTTGGTGGCCTCGGATGTGGCCGCGCGGGGTCTGGATATCCCGTCGGTCAGCCACGTGTTCAACTTTGACGTGCCCGGCCATGCCGAAGATTACGTTCACCGGATTGGCCGGACGGGTCGTGCCGGTCGTGAGGGCAAGGCAATCACCATCTGCTCGGGCCGCGACGAAAAGGCGCTGGATGCAATCGAAAAGCTGATCCAAAAGGAAATCCCCCGGATCGACAACCCGATCAAGGACGAGCCGAAGTCGGACGCGCCCAAGCAAGAGAAAAAAGCCAAGCCGTCGGATGAAAAGAAAAGCGACAGCAAAAAGAGCGACCGTAAAAGGGAAAAAGAACCCAGGGGCCGCAATCGTCGCGACGGTGGTGGCGCGAATGTTGTAGGAATGGGCGATCATATGCCCAGCTTTATCGCGCTCAGCTTTGATGAGCGCCGAGCCGGTTAAATCGACAACACCAGCACAACTATCGACGCACCCAGCAATGTCATCCCGGCGATCTCGCGCCGGGTGATGGTCTCGCGGAAGAACAGCAGCGAGGCGAAAAGGCTCAGGATCAACTCGACCTGCCCCAGCGCTTTGACATATGCCGCGTTCTGCAATGTGAAGGCTAGAAACCAGCAAAATGACCCGCTCAGGCTGGTGAGGCCGACAAATACTCCGGTCCGGCGCGTGTCCCAGACAGCCCGTAATTCGGCCCGGTCCCGCCACAAAAGCCAAAGCCCCATGCTGAGAAACTGGAACGACACCACAACAGCCAGTGTCACCAGCGCACGGAACCACGCGTCGATATCACCCAATTCCAACGAAGCCCCGCGGTAACTGACCGAGGAAAACGCGAACAGAACACCCGACCCAAGCCCCAATCGCGAGGCGCGATTGGTCAGGTGTTTCCACCACGCGCCATCCCCGCCGGGGTTTTTCGACAGCAACAGAACCGCCGTCAGCCCCAGAATGATCGCCGCAAACGCCCCCGCCGACACCTGATCGCCAAGGACCAGAAAACCCACAATGGCGGTCTGGATGACTTCGGTTTTCTTGAAGGTGATCCCGACGGCAAAATTGCGCTGCTTGAACAAAGCGACCACACAGATCGTCGCAAGAATCTGAGTTGTCCCGCCAATCACTGCGAACATCCAAAATTTGGCGGTCAGATGCGGCAGGCCATACCCTGTCAGCATCAAAGCCACAGCCAACCCTAGCACCGCCAGAGGCATCGAATACGCAAACCGCGCAAATGTCGCGCCAGCCGCACTCAGCTTCACGCTACTCAGCGATTTTTGCAGCATGAAGCGAACGGTTTGAAACGAAGCAGCCGCGAGAGTGACGGGAATCCAAAGGCTCATGCCGACCCTTGTGGCCTTAAATCAATCCCTTGGCCAGAGCGGATGCGCAACCGGGTCCTTCGCACGCACGAAGAACGCGCGGAAAATTTCTGCGTAAGAGCGATACACATAGGCGCTGTTTCTAGCCAGATAGCGGTCTTTCCCCTCGTGATACAAAGATGGCAGCTTGTACCAGGGCGCTGCAGGGTTCATGTGATGAACTACGTGCAAGTTATTGTTCAGAAACAGAAACGCCAGCGGACCACGGTCTTCGACGATGACGGTTCTGGCACCTGCATCTTCGTGTGCCCGGTGTTCCAGAAAAGTTCGGATCTTAACCAGACCCAACCCGATATATGCAGACGTGACATAGGCCCAAATCGGCATACCGGACTGCGCAACGACCCCAAGAACAACAGCGACTCCGACAAGATGCAGCGCCCACGCCCTCAGAACATTCCGGTCACCGCGAAAGGTGGCGCGCAGCTCATCCCGCGTGAAGACATATTGCCCAATCGCCGGGCCCAGAACGATACGCCCCAGCAGAGTGTTATTCGCAGACAGCAACAGCCGTTGCCAACCGCGTAGACGACCCCAGACCTTCGGATCGAGGTAATTCGACTCCGGGTCGTCGTACGGGTCGGTCAAGGTTGCGTCCCTGTGGTGGGCAAGATGCAGGTCTCGAAAACGCTGATACGGAATTAACAGCGTCAACGGCAGGGCCATCAAAGCCTCGTTCAACCAGTTTTGCCGGAATGGATGCCCGTGCAACGCTTCATGCGTCAGTGAGGAATGCATGGCGGCGACACACCCCATCGCCGGGATTGCCACCCATAAAGGCGCGTAGAAAATCACACCCAGCCAAGCTGCATAACATGTCAGAATCAGTGCGAAGGTGATCCACTCGGGCCCCTCACGCTCAGACATTGCGACCCCACGTGATACCAGCCCAAACGCGTTCATAAATTACGTACAAGGCCAGACCGATCGCGGTGTTCACAATCGCCAATGTCCCGCCGATTGCAGCGGACCCAGTTGCCACCAACCCAACAAGGGTCATGACAATCAGCCCCATCGCATTCCACAGCACCGCCTTCACGACCGATCTTCGTCGTGTTTCCATTCCGTCACCCATATTCTTGTTATGTCTCAAGAATTACGGACAAGAGGTCAGGTTGAAAATTCTGAATATGATTAACAAAATTCATCAAATGTGATATTTTCAAACATATGCAGAATAAAATCGACAAACGAGACCGCGCAGCACAGTTCCGACAGCGCCTTGCTCGCGCCATGGAAGAAAGGCGGGTCAGTCAAAGCGCGCTGGCACGTGAGATCGGAGTGGACCGTTCAACTGTGTCGCAGCTTTTGACGCTCGATGGCGCTCGGCTGCCGAACGCGCATGTGGTCGGCAGTTGCGCTTCGGCCTTGGGTGTGGCGGCGGATTGGCTGCTGAGCCTTTCTGACCGCCCTGAAAGCGCGGCAGAGTTACTGGCAAGCTCGCTCACCATGACAGAAGCGCCACGCGCCCTTGTGGATGAACGGATATTTGAATGGCACAAAGAGGCTGCAGGCTACAAAATCCGTTATGTTCCAGCAACTTTGCCTGACATGTTGAAAACCCGCGCAGTGCTGGAATGGGAATACGCGCCGCATCTGGGCAGAACAGCAGATCAAGCAATCGGGGCGTCAGAAGACCGCCTGACCTGGATGCGCCAGGCACAATCAGACTACGAAGTCGCGATGCCGCTGTTTGAAATCGACAGCTTTGCTAACGCGACCGGTTACTATCACGGACTGGACCTTCAGACGCGTCGGGAACAGATCGACCATCTGCTTGCCTTGTGCGAACAACTTTACCCCCGAATGCGCATCTATCTTTTTGATGCAAAGCGACTTTATTCTGCGCCCGTCACGATATTTGGCCCGCTGCTGTGTGTGTTTTATGCCGGAAGTCATTATATGGCGTTCCGAGACCGTGATCGTATCGAAACCTTCACGCGCCACTTTGACACACTGGTCCGCGAGGCCGACGTGACCGCGCGGGATTTTCCATGCCACCTGAAGTCGTTACGCGAAAGGATGCGTTAACCTCCAACCTGTGTTATCGTCGATTGGCGCGAACTTACGGGCATTCCGACCACAGACGGAGGACCACAGGAATGGACGCACTACAAACCGCACAATACGCACGCGCCCTTTATTCGGCGCACGGTGACCGGGCCGAGGCCGAAGCCGCGCTTAAAATGCGCGAATGCCAAGCCGCTGGAAACATACAGCAAGCGCAGGACTGGCAGGCGGTTCGTCAGACCATCCGCCAAATACGCGGGCCAAATCAGGGATAGTCAGAGTTTTGGATCGGGGTTGACGGTATGGCCGTCCACGGCGATCACCTGCCCCGACACCAGCCGTGCCGAATCCGAGGCAAGGAACACGGCCATATCCGCGATGTCCCGTCCCTCGACAAACCGGCCCATCGAAGTGCCGGACGCATAGCCGTTATACACTTGGTCGCGGGTCATCCCCTTGGCCGCCGCCTCACGCTCTAGCACACCTTCCATGCGCGGGCCTTCTACAGCGCCGGGGCAGATCGTGTTGCAACGCACGCCAAACGGCCCAAGCTCCATGGCAAGCGTCTTGGCCAGTCCGATCACCCCCCATTTCGCCGCCGCGTAGGGCGCGCGATTGGGGTATCCGTATTGTCCGGCAGTCGAGGATGTGATCACCACAGCCCCGCTTTTTTGACGCTTCATGATCGGCGCGGCGTATTTCGCGCACAAGAACGCACCTTCAAGATTCACCGACAGGCACGCCCGCCAATCCTCAATAGCCACGTCCTCTACCACGGCCGTCGGCCCGGCAACGCCTGCATTGGCGCATAACGTATCCAAACCGCCCCACTCGGCTTCGATCTTCGCGAAGATATCCGCGACGGTGATTTCCTCAGCCACGTTGATTTCGGACTTTCGCCAATGCGACGGGCAATGCGACAGGGCCTCGGGATCCAGGTCCGCCACCCAGACTTGCGCACCCGCCGCGTCAAACGCTTCGGCCATGGCCCGACCGACGCCCGAAGCGCCGGCTGTAATCAAAACACGCCCGCTCATGACGGTTTGCGGATCGCAGCACCCGCGCCTTCGGGATACGGCAAGGCGGCCTGCGCTTCGGAAATCCGGGCCATCGCTGCCTCAATCTCAGCTGACGGAGCACCGGGGCGGCGGGTCTCAAGACTGACATGAAGCAGGAAGCTCTCGCCCGTGGCCAGCAGCTTGTCACCCTCATACATGCTGTGGAAAACATGCAGCTTCTTGCCCTGCCCCAGCAACAACTGCGTGCGCACCTCAATCTTCGCGCCCGCATGTACTTCGTCGATATACCGAATGTGGTTTTCGGCGGTAAAATAGCTACCGCCCGAGGCGATATAGTCCGCATCACAGCCCATGATCTCCATGAACCGGTCAGTGGCGGCGGCAAAGGCTTCCAGATAGCGCGCCTCGTTCATGTGGCCGTTATAGTCCGTCCAATCCAACGGCACTGCACGCGCGACGGTCAGAATCGGCTGGCTCAGGTCGGCTTGGTCGATCGTTGGCAGGGCACCGGGCTTCAACACGGAATCGTGTTGGTTCAGGACCGCCCCCGCACCCCAGTTCTGCGCCTTGAGCGCCCGCATCATCCCCACAAGATTGTTGTCCCGAATACGCTCCAATTCACGAATCGAGTGCATACCCGACTGCGCATCCGACTGGTCGGCGATCATATCGACCAACTCATCAGTGAACTCGGGCACATCCATCAGCTTGGTCCATGGCCATTTCAGCGCTGGCCCGAACTGCGCCATAAAGTGCCGCATCCCGGCTTCACCGCCTGCCACGCGGTAGGTCTCGAACAGGCCCATCTGCGCCCAGCGGATGCCAAACCCCATGCGGATCGCCTCATCAACCTCTTCGGTGGTGGCGATGCCATCCTTGACCAGCCACAGCGCCTCGCGCCAGACGGCCTCAAGAAAGCGGTCTGCAATATGAGCGTCGATCTCTTTCTTGATGTGCAAAGGGAAGAAACCGACGGATTTCAGCAGCCCCTGCGCGCGCTCGACCATTTTTGTCGGGTTCTTGTCGGTCGGCACCAGTTCGATCAGCGGCAGCAGATAAACCGGGTTGAACGGATGCGTCACCACGATCTGTTGAGGCCGCAGCGCACCTTCTTGCAGTTCCGAAGGCTTGAATCCGCTGGTCGACGACCCGATGATCGCCGCCGGGTCACACGCCTCTTGCAGGCCCTTGTAAACCTTCAACTTCAGGTCCAACCGCTCGGGCACGCTTTCCTGAATCCACTCCGCGCCCTGCACGGCATCGGCCAAATCGTCATGGAAACTCAGCACGCCCTCGGGCGGCAACGGCACATCACTTAACCCCGGCAGCGACCGCCGCGCATTGTCCAGAACCTCCCCGATCTTGCGCTCGGCCTCAGGATCAGGGTCAAAAACCCGCACATCCCAACCGTTCAGCAAAAACCGCGCGGCCCACCCGCCGCCGATCACGCCACCACCAATGATTGCCGCCGTGTTTGTCATATCACGCCCCAAACTTCATCTTTTCCAAAATACTCCGGGGGTTTGGGGGCTGGCCCCCAATCCATGCCTACTTCGCCACAGGCGCACGCTTGGTCAAACCAAGCTTCTCGCGCACCTCGGCAGGCCCAATGACCTTCGCCCCCATATTTTCGATGATCGTCCCGGCACGTTCCACCAACTGCCAGTTCTCGGCCAGCACACCCTTGTCGAGCCACAGGTTATCCTCCAGCCCCACGCGCACATTGCCGCCCGCCAGCACCGAGGCCGCAACATAAGCCATCTGGTTTCTCGCCAGCGAGAACGCGCTGAAGGTCCAGTCATCCGGCACATTGTTCACCATCGCCATAAAGGTGTTCAGATCATCCGGCGCGCCCCATGGCACACCCATGCACAGTTGAACCAAAGCGTTGGGTTCCAGCACCCCCTCTTTCACCAGTTGCTTGGCGAACCAAAGATGGCCGGTATCAAAAGCCTCGATCTCGGGCTTAACGCCCATGTCTGTCATCATCTGCCCCATCGCCCGCAGTGCACCGGGCGTGTTGGTCATGACATAATCCGCCTCGGCAAAGTTCATGGTGCCGCAATCCAAGGTACAAATCTCAGGCAGGCATTCGGCGATGTGCGCCACACGCTCGGACGCGCCGATCATGTCTGTCCCTTCAGCCACTGGAAACGGGCTTTCCACCCCGCCAAACACGATGTCCCCGCCCATCCCGGCGGTGAGGTTCAGCACAACGTCCACATCAGCGTCGCGAATGCGGTCCGTAACCTCACGATACAGGTCCAGACGGCGGCTGGGGACTCCGGTCTCCGGGTCGCGCACATGGCAATGGACAACGGCGGCCCCGGCCTTGGCTGCTGCAATCGCACTGTCGGCAATCTGCTGCGGTGAACGCGGCACATGTGGGCTGCGATCCTGCGTTCCACCTGATCCAGTAATGGCACAGGTGATGAAGACTTCGCGGTTCATTTCCAGAGGCATGACGTTTTCCCCAAGTTATACCCGGTTTTGCCTTGAGTATTCCCCAGACTTCTCCCCGGATTCCGATTTGCTTTCGGGCCCGAGTCTGACGCAGCCTTGTGAAAACACTTGCCAGAATACGAATCAGACTTGATGAAATCCGCAAAAAATATACTGCAGCCCGAACACCGCGCCCTGAAAACGGCGGTTTTGGTGCTGGACGAATGCAACACGCTCAGCTTCGCCTCGGCCGTTGACCCGATGCGCGCAGCCAATCGCCTGGCAGATCGCCCCGCCTTTGACTGGGACTATGTAACCGCCACACCAGAACCCGCGATGCTGACCAGCGCGCTGACCGTTCCCGGAATTCCCCTGGCCCGCCTGCAGGGCTGCGATCTTATGATCGTGGTTGCCGGGTTCCAACTGGCGCGCCACGCCACCCCCAGCCTGCTGGCCGGTTTGCGCCGCATTGCCAGCAGCGGCGCAACCATCGCTGGCATAGACGGCGGCCCCTGGCTGCTCGCCGAAGCTGGTCTTCTGGACGATCATGCCGCCACCACACATTGGGAAGATTTGGACAACTTTGCCAACCGGTTCCCCGAGGTTGACGTGCGCCCTGACCGTTTCACAGTCTCGGGCAATCGCCTGACATCCGGCGGGGCCATTCCAGCCGTTGAAATGATGCTGCACATAATCGCCGCCCGGCACGGGGCGGGATTTGCCGCGCGGGTGTCTGGTCTGTTCCTCTATGACGGTGCCCCTGCCCCGACAAAACCCCAAAGCCGCATTGGCGCACCGCACCGCCACACGGCGCTGACAGCCAAAGCCAACAGCCTGATGGAATCGTCCCTGGATGAACCCTTGCCGCTTGCCGATATCGCCGAGACCCTTGGAACCAGCCCCCGCACACTACAGCAGCAGTTTCGCCTGCGCCTGAACACCACACCGCAAGACCACTACCTGCAACTGCGTCTGGCCGAGGCGCGTCGTCTGGTCACCGACACCGACATGCCTCTGATGGATGTGGCGCTTGCTACGGGCTTTGGCTCACAATCCAGCTTCGCACGCGCTTTCCGAACGGCCCACGGCCTCTCGGCCCGCGATCTGCGACAAGACCGGACGCACCCCACCCATCACTGAGCTGGATCCCCCTTCATCTGGCTAAAAATATCCCGGGGGAGTCGCGCGGCACGCGCGGCGGGGGCAGAGCCCCCTAGAACGGCATTGGATGCGCGCGGTGCGCCTCGGTAATGTCCGCCAAAACCTCGTCCGACAACTGCAGGTCCTTGCCGCTCAGGATGTGGGCAAGTTGCTCGACTGATGTTGCACCAAAGATCGCGGACATCATGAATGGGCGTGTCTGACACCAGGCCAACGCCATATGCACAGGGTCCAGTCCATGGCGCGCGGCAACCTCAAGATAAGCCCCAACCGCATCAAAGGCACGCGTTCGATGCCGCCCGCCCATTTCTGGTACCAATGACATGCGCGACCCTTCAGGCACCGCGCCACCCTGGTACTTTCCAGTGAGGAACCCGGCAGCCAGAGGCGAAAAGGCCATCAGACCCACATCCTCATGAACACTCAGCTCGGCCATATCCGTATCGAAGTGCCGGCACATTAACGAGTATTCGTTCTGCACCGAAGCGACTCGGGGACCCGCTCCGTTCTCAGCCAGACGCAACCACTGCGCGGTGCCCCAAGCGCTTTCGTTCGACAGGCCAAAGGCGCGGATATTGCCCTTGTCGACCTGCGCCTGAAGCGCCTCAAGACATTCCCGCATATTGTCCAGCACCTCGTCGGTGTTGTGGCCCGACGGCGCATAGGTCCAGTTCTGGCGGAACATATAGCTGCCCCGGTTCGGCCAGTGGAACTGATACAGGTCGATGCAGTCCGTTTTCAGGCGGCGCAGCGACCCTTCGATCGCCTCGGGGATTGTCTGACCCGAGATCGGCGCTCCATCTCGCGCATGTGCAAAACCGGCCCCCGAGTGTTTAGTGGCCAGAACATAATCAGCCCGCCGGGACGGTTGCGCGGTGTTCCAGTTACCCAGTATCTCTTCTGTGCGCCCTACAGTCTCTTTCGATATGGGGTTCACCGGATACATCTCAGCCGCATCGACAA
This sequence comes from Ruegeria sp. HKCCA5491, assembly GCF_013034565.1. Lineage (NCBI taxonomy): Bacteria > Pseudomonadati > Pseudomonadota > Alphaproteobacteria > Rhodobacterales > Roseobacteraceae > Ruegeria > Ruegeria sp. HKCCA5491. Next base: position 18,797 of record NZ_WQGG01000009.1, on the reverse strand, counting down.
AGTTAATACCGGCGTCCAGTGCCATGTCGATCTGCGTATGTGCATCGGCTTCGGTGGTCTGGGTGCCAAAGGTCATGGTCCCCAGACACAGGTCGGTGACCATGATACCCGTGCGGCCCAAGGGCTTCATTTCCATCTGTCAATCTCCTGAAATATCATTGAAGAAAAGGCGTTACGCCTCGGACTTCATCTCCCATCGGCCCGACTCCTCGGACCAGTATTTGGCGGCGCATCCAGCACCGGTCAACGCTTTCCACTGCCCCCGGGCATGTTGAACCGCCTGCGGGTCATTGCCGTCAAACAGGATGCAGACACGTTCCAGAGCGTTCACCTCATCCGGTTCGACAGGTGCGCCGTCGACGGTCATCACGCAGGACGGTCCGTTGGCGGCCTGCATCTCGGTCGTCAGTAAAATGGGCTGCCTAGCATCATGCGGGCCGCCTTCCCGACCATGTGGTAGGAACCCGTCATCCGGCCCCAACCACAGTCTTTCGTCCAGCCAGTCCATCCGCGCAGGATTAGTACCCCGCACGGCGATCTTCCACCCGGCCTGCCGCGCCTTGTCCAGAAGAACCGGCAAAGTATGTTCCAGCGGCTGGCGGGTCAGGTGGTAGAAATAGACGGCACCCACGGACTTACTCGAAATTGTCCTGCACAAATCGGCTCAGTGCGCGCACACCCCACCCGGTTGCGCCTTTCGGCGCATAGGATGTCTCGGCCGCGACCGAGGCGACGCCGGCGATATCAAGGTGAATCCACGGGGTTTCCTCTTTCACGAAGCGCTGCAGGAACTGCGCCGCTGTGATCGAGCCCGCAGGCCGTCCGCCCACGTTCTTCACATCGGCGATGCGCGACTTCAGCAGGTCGTCATAGGCCTTGCCCAAAGGCATCCGCCAGGCACCCTCGTCCTCAGCCCCAGCCGCTTTCAGGAAGGCGTTGCAGAATGTGTCATTGTTTGAAAACACCCCTGCGTTTTCGTGGCCCAACCCGATAATGATCGCACCCGTCAGCGTGGCCAGATCAACCATGCCCACGGGGCTGAACCGCTCTTGCGCGTACCACATGACGTCGCACAGGACCAAACGGCCTTCGGCGTCTGTGTTGATGATCTCGACCGTGTCGCCCTTCATCGACTTGACCACATCACCCGGGCGCGTTGCGTTGCCCGAGGGCATGTTCTCGACCAGCCCCACAAGCCCGACCACATTGGCCTGGGCCTTGCGTTTGGCCAGCGCGCGCATTGTGCCAGCGACGACACCCGCACCGCCCATGTCCATGGTCATATCTTCCATGCCACCGGCGGGCTTCAGTGAAATGCCGCCTGTGTCGAACACAACCCCCTTACCGACAAGGGCAAGCGGTGCGTCACCTTTATTGCCGCCGTTCCACTGCATTACCACAACCTTGGACGGGCTGACCGAGCCCTGCCCAACGCTCAGCAGCGTGCGCATTCCTAGTTCGGCCAGCTTGTCTTCTTCCAGTACCTCGACCTCAAGACCTAGGTCTTTCATCTCGGCCAGACGGTCAGCAAATTCGGTCGTGGTCAGAACATTGGCCGGTTCGTTGGTCAGATCGCGCGTCATCCGCACCCCGTCCGCAATGGCGTAAAGCGGTGCAAACGCAGCCTCAACCTCATCCGGTTTTTGGTGGCTGATCGTGACATTGGCGGTGCGTTCGGATTCTTTCGACTTATGCGCATCGAAATCATAACTGCGCAGAGCGATCCCAAGCGCCAGCTCTTCGGCCCGAACCTGATTACCGGCCATCAGCAGCACATCCCGGTTGTCGGCCAGTTTCGCCAGCTTTGCACCGGCCTTGCGGGCCTCGGCCGCGTCCGGACGGCGCGACAGAACCAGAATGTCCAGCGCCTCGGCCGCCATGCCGGTTGGCCAAGCAAGCGACAGCACATCCCCTGACTTAACCTTTGCAAAGCGGTCGCTTTCAATCAGACGCACCACGGTGCCGCGGGTCAGACGGTTCGCGCGGCGAACGGCGGGGCTCATCTTGCCGTCCGGCGATATGATGATGACAACGCGGCCTTCAGCCTGCGTCATTGCGTCGACGTCAAAAGCCTGAAACTGGATCGGGATTAGACTGCTCATTGCGAACTCCTGAAAATCTGTTCCCCAAGACCTAGCCCGCACTGGCGCTATTGACCAGATAGCAGTTTTCCCCGACCGGCAATTGCAGTACAGTCCCGAAAAAATTCCGGCAAGATCGGGGGAAAGTACAGTGGCAAGACAGGGCAGGCATAAGCCATCGCTTCGTGGCGCATGCTGCAATGATTCCTGCTTGAACCTGACAGTGCCCGCTTTGCGCCCAACCCCTGCGGGGTTTCGCCCGTGATCCTTGACCGCTATTTTGCCCGCCGGTTCATCCAAAGCTTTCTGGTTATCGGCGGCATCTTCCTGTCTTTGTTGATTCTGATCGACCTGATCGAACAGGTGCGACGCTTTGACGAAGTTGACCTGTCCTTTGGCCAACTTCTGCACCTGACGCTGCTGAATACCCCGGCGGCCATCAGTGAAATGCTGCCCTTGCTGGTGATTCTTTCGACAATCGCGCTGTTTGTCGGCCTTGCGCGCAGTTCTGAGTTGGTCGTGACCCGAGCCATTGGCCGTTCGGGTATTCGTGCGCTGCTGGCCCCTGCAGGATTGGCCCTGGCGATTGGGGCGGCTGCCGTTGCCCTGCTGAACCCGATTTCGGCAGCCACGTCCGAGGAATACTCACGACTGTCTGACTCGTATCGCAACAACGGCGGGTCGGCCTTTTCGATCAGCGGCGAAGGTATGTGGCTGCGGCAGGGCTCGCAAAACGGCCAGTCTGTGATCCACGCGCGGGGCACGTCAAATGGCGATACGCTGAAGTTGAACGAAGTGACGATCATCGCATTTTCGCCGGACGGTACGCCGACGCAACAGATTGCCGCTGACAGCGCTGTCCTAGACGACGGCAACTGGACTTTGTCCAACGCCAAAGTCTGGTCCTTGAATCAGGACATCAACCCGGAAACCAACGCCGTCGAGCATTCGACGCTTGAAATCCCTACGTCGCTGACGCGCGAGCGCATTTTGGACACGCTGGGGCGGCAAGGGGCCGTTTCGGTCTACGACTTGCCACAGCTTATTCGTGACCTAGGCGAAGCCGGGTTTTCCACCAAGCAATACGAAGTCTGGCTGCAAGTGCAACTTGCGCGCCCGATCTTCTTGGTGTCGATGGTCCTGATCGGGGCAGCGTTCACCATGCGCCATGTCCGCTTTGGCGGAACCGGGATCGCGGTTCTGTCCGCGGTACTGTTGGGTTTTGGCATATACTTCGTGCGCAACTTTGCCCAAATTCTGGGGGAAAACGGACAACTGCCTATCTTTGTTGCGGCGTGGGCTCCGCCCTTCGCAGCCATATTGCTGTCCCTCGGTCTGTTGTTGCACGCGGAGGACGGCTGATGCGGCTTCTATCCTGCCTGTTTTTGTCCGGCGCTCTGGCGTTGGCCATACCACAGGGCGCGGGCGCCCAAAATCAGCCCGCTGGCGGCCCGCCGCAAAGTACTCCGCAAGAGGAAGAACCAGCCCTTCTGGTTGCAGATCGGATTTTCATCACTCCGCAAAGAGTGCTTGTCGCCGAGGGCAACGTCGAAGCGTTTCAAGGCGACATCAAAGTTACTGCGCAACGGATTACCTATGACCGCGACACCGGCGAACTTTTGCTTGAGGGACCGGTCCGCATTGATCAGGGCGGCGCAACGACTCTGCTGGCGGATTCAGCGGAATTGGACAGCGGCATCCAAAACGGCCTGCTCATCGGCGCTAGAATGGTGTTCCAGCAGCAAGTCCAGATCGCGTCGGTCCAGGCCAAGCGTGCGGCTGGGCGCTATACGCAATTCAGCAAGGTCTCGGCCACGTCGTGCCACGTCTGCGCCAACGGTAAACCTCCGATATGGCAGATCCGTGCGCGCAAAGTCACCCATGACCAGCTGGAACGGCAGTTATATTTTGAAGGTGCACAGTTCCGAATTCTGGACTTTCCGGTATTCTATTTTCCGTACCTGCGTCTTCCCGATCCTACACTGGACCGCGCGACGGGCTTTCTCGTCCCCTCGGTCAGAACCACGTCGCAACTGGGCACCGGCCTACAGGTGCCGTATTTCTTCAAGTTGGGCGACCACAAGGACCTGACGCTGACGCCATATGTATCGTCCAAGACCAAAACGCTGGGCTTCCGGTATCGTCAGGCGTTCAAACGTGGACGTATCCGAATCTTGGGCGCCTATACAAAAGATGACCTTCAACCAGACGAGCAGCGCGGGTATCTATTTGCGGATGGCGCATTCAACCTGCGGGACGGCTATCGGTTCACCTTTGACCTGAAGACCACGTCTGACGATGCGTATTTGGCCGACTACGGCCTGCCCGATTTCGACCGATTGCGCAGCGAAGTCGCGCTGGAACGGATCAAACGGGATACGGCGTTCCGCACCAGCTTCATCCACTACCAGACTTTGCGCGACAGCGAAGATCAGGATGAAATCCCTTCGCGCGTGTTCGACCTGTACTATCAGAAACGCCACTTCCCGACCGCAGTGGGTGGCGAGGTTCGGCTCGGCTTTGTCGCACACGCCCATGAACGTACTAGCGACGAAGACATTGTGGGCCGTGATGTCGCGCGAGCAACTTTCGATGCCGAATGGATGCGCAGTTGGATATTCACCACGGGACTGCGCGCGGACGCCAGGTTGGGCGCGTCTGTCGATACGTTCAATATTCGTCATGACAGCGGGTTCCCTAGTCAGGTTACCCGCACCACACCACGCGCGGCGCTGACGCTGCGCTACCCAATGTCACGGCGGGAAAAGTCGGGCGCGACCCAAGTCCTTGAACCGATCGCACAAGTCGGCTGGACCCATGTTTCAACCAACGACGTGCCGATCGACGAAAGTACGTTTCAGGAATTCGATCAAGGCAACCTTCTGTCCCTTTCGCGATTTCCGGCCCCCGACCGTCGGGAAGACGGCGCAACCGGAGTGGTCGGCATAAACTGGGCCCGATACGGAGCAAAGGGATGGCGCGCACTGGCAACAGTTGGTCAGGTCTTTCGCGCGGATGCCGACCCTGAATTCAACGTAACCTCGGGTTTGCAGGGAACAGCGTCAGACCTGTTGATTGCTGGTCAGTTGGAAACGGCCAATGGCTGGTCATTGGCAGGGCGCGGATTGCTCAACGGTGACTTCAGTTTCGCCAAGGCTGAATTGCGCGCCGCCTGGAGCCAAGAAACAACCAGCCTGTCGGGCACTTATGTCTGGCAGGAACCCGATCCAGCGGAAAACGCGGAAGATGAAATCTCGGAAGTTCGCGTCAATGGTCGTTACCGTATCGACCAAAACTGGCTGACCCGTGCATTCGCCCGCTATGACCTCGCCGAGTCCGAACCGATCCGTTATGGGTTGGGCGTGACCTACCAAAACGAATGTGTACAGGCAAATATGATCGTGAGTAGACGATTTACCTCGTCTTCGAGTATTGAGCCTTCGACAGAATTCGGCTTTACCGTAGCCCTGACAGGATATTCTGTTGAAGGTGGCGGACAACAGTTCAAGAGAAGATGCAGTTGATTTCACGTTTCTCCAGTTTCGTTCGTTCCGGTTGGCTGCCCTCGGTGGCTCATGCACTGGCCGTTGCGGTAGTGAGTCTTACGCCCATGGAAGCGCAAGCCCAAAGCCCATTCTCGCCTGCGATCAAGGTTAATCAGGATATTGTCACCTGGTATGAACTAGACCAGCGCCTGCAGTTCCTTTTAGCTCTGGGCGCTCCCGGAGCATCCGAGGACGAGGTGCGAGAGGCCCTGATCGACGACCGTCTGCGCAAGCAAGCCATGCGAGAGGCGGGAATCGAAATCAACCCAGAGGATGTTCAGGTCGGCATTGACGAGTTCGCTGCGCGCGGGCGGTTGTCGACGGATCAGTTCCTGCAACTTCTTGCCGATGCGGGTGTGTCCCAAGAAACCGTCAGGGATTTTGTCGCAGACCAGCTTTCGTGGCGCGACTATGTCAGCGCCCGTTTCCTATCGCAGGCGCGCCCGTCCGAGGATGAAATCAACCGGGCGCTGGGACAAGCCGGTGGCGGTGGATTGCAGGTTCTGATGTCCGAGATCATAATTCCGGTCAATCAGCAGACCATCGCCCAGGCCGAGTTGTTGGCCGAAGAGATCGCGCAATTGGAAGGATTTGATGCCTTTTCAGCGGCAGCCACCCAATATTCCGCCGCCGGCACACGGGACAATGGCGGTCGGTTGGAATGGCTGAACCTGACCGATCTGCCCCCTGCCTTGCAGCCGGTTATCCTTGGCCTCAAGAATGGGGATATAACACAGCCCATCAACCTGCCAAACGCCATTGCCCTGTTCCAGATGCGCGGCCTGCGCGAGGTCGCGTCTGGCGCGCCGCGTTATTCGAAAATCGACTATGCCATCTACAACCTTCCCGGCGGTCGCAGCGCTGACACGCTGGCCCGCGCCGCCAAATTGCGGGAAGAGATCGACACCTGCGATGACCTCTATGGAATTGCACAAGACCAACCGGCTGAGGTTCTGCAACGGATCGAAGCCAGCCCCTCGGAAATTCCGCGGGACGTCGCACTGGAACTAGCCAAGCTGGATCTTAACGAAGTTTCGACGAATCTGACCGCCAATAACGGCCAGACCCTCCGTTTCCTGATGTTGTGCACCCGGACGCTCGACCGAGGCGAAGAAACTTCGCGCGTTGATGTGGCCAATGCGCTGACGCAACAGCGGCTGCAGGCCTTTTCCGAAAGCCTGCTAGAGCAGCTACGCGCGGACGCAACGATAATCGAGCAATGATCGCCCCGATCGCGCTCAGTTGTGGCGACCCTGCCGGTATAGGCCCAGAGATCGCGGCTAAAGCATGGGCAGAACTACGAGATACCTGCCCGTTTTTCTATATCGGGGACGCGGCGCATATTCCTCAGGAAACTCCGGTGCATCAAATCAGCGACCCGGCAGAGTCACTTCGTATCAGCGCCTCGGCAATGCCTGTTCTGCAACTGAACTTCCCCGAACCCAATCGCCCCGGTACACCCTCAGCCGCAAATGCGCCCGGCGTCATAAACGCGATTGAACGAGGCGTGTCACTGGTTCAGTCGGGCGCGGCGTCGGCCCTCTGCACCGCGCCGATCCACAAGAAAGCACTGATTGACGGGGCCGGGTTCGCCTATCCCGGCCATACCGAGTTTCTTGCCGCGCTGGCCGGGCGTAAACGCGTTGTGATGATGCTGGCCAGCGATGAATTGCGCGTGGTGCCCACAACGATCCATATTCCCCTGTCCCGCGTCCCGTCCGAACTCACGCCAGCCCTGTTGCGCGATACGATTGAAATCACAGCCGAGGGGTTGCGAAAGCAATTCGGCATTGCTCACCCCCGCATCGCCATTGCCGGGCTGAACCCCCATGCGGGGGAAGGTGGTAAGATGGGGCTTGAAGAGCTGGACTGGATCGGCCCGCTGATTTCTTCGCTTCCTTCGGAAGACTACACTGTCAGCGGCCCAAACCCTGCGGACACCATGTTTCATGCCGCAGCCCGCGCCCATTATGACGCAGCCATTGCAATGTATCATGATCAGGCGCTGATTCCGATCAAAACGCTGGATTTCGACCGCGGCGTAAACGTGACGCTCGGCCTGCCTTTCATACGCACATCGCCCGACCACGGCACCGCCCTTGATATCGCAGGGCAAGGTATCGCAAACCCATCTAGCCTGATCGAAGCTTTGAAACTCGCCCACCGCATGGCAAAAAACTCTTGATCCTTCACCTGGCTGAAAATATCCCCGCCGGAGGCAAAAAATCTCTGGTGCACGCAATCCCTCCTGCGCCACGGTAATCTGAAAATGAGCGCTATCGACAATCTTCCCCCTCTGCGCGAGGTCATCGCAACCCACCAGCTTTCGGCGCGAAAGTCGCTGGGCCAGAACTTCCTGCTGGACCTGAATCTGACCGCCAAGATTGCGCGACAGGCCGGAGATCTGTCCGCGTGCGATGTGTTGGAAATCGGCCCTGGCCCAGGAGGTCTGACTCGGGGTTTGCTGTCCGAGGGCGCGCGGAAAGTGGTCGCGGTCGAGAAAGACACCCGCTGCATTGCGGCCCTGAACGACATTGCCGCTGCATATCCCGGCCGTTTGGAGGTCATCAACGGTGACGCGCTCGAGATTGACCCGCTGACACATCTAACGCCACCAATCCGGGTCGCAGCCAACCTGCCCTACAACGTCGGAACTGAGCTTCTTGTGCGGTGGCTGACCCCCCCCGAATGGCCCCCGTTCTGGCAAAGCCTGACCTTGATGTTTCAGCGCGAGGTCGCTGAACGGATCGTGGCGCAGCCCGGCGGCAAAGCCTACGGACGCCTTGCCATCCTTGCGCAATGGCGCGCCGAGGCTCGGATTGCCATGTCTTTACCTCCCGGCGCGTTTACGCCTCCGCCCAAGGTTTCAAGCGCCGTGGTCCATCTAACTGCCCTGCCCGAACCCAGGTATCCCGCGAACCCCGCCACACTATCCCGTGTCGTGGCTGCAGCCTTCAACCAACGCCGCAAAATGCTGCGCGCATCGCTAAAGGGCATCGCCCCGAATATCGAAGACAGGTTATTGGCGGCCGGGATTCAACCAACTGAACGGGCCGAGCAGGTGCCGCTTGAAGCCTTCTGTGCATTGTCGCGCGAGGTTGATAACGCTTGAAACAAAAAAGCCCCGGGTCGAACCTCGGGGCTTTGTCTTGTTTTGTGCGCCTTTGATTACTCGGCGGCCTCGGGCGCATCACCTTTGTCCGACGATGCGTCTTCCGACGGCGCAGGCTTGGGCTTGCGCGTACGGGGACGGCGCGCCGGTTTTTCCTTCTTCTCGGCAGCTTCGCCTTCAGCACCCTTATTTTCAGGGGTCTCCACCAAACCGGATTCAGGCGAAGCGGCTGCGGGTGTGAAATCCATCACGTCAGGTTGCGGTGCATCGGCCGGATCTGATTGGCGCGCGGCTTCGCGTTCCTGACGCTCAGCGCGTTCGCGATCACGTTCAGCCTGACGTTCACGGTTCTGCCGCTCCTGTTCTTCGCGGCGCGCTTCCATTTCGCGTTGCGCTTCACTTAGCAGACGCAGGTAGTGCTCGGCGTGTTGCTGGAAATTTTCCGCGGCCACGCGGTCATTAGACAACTGCGCGTCACGAGCAAGCTGGTTGTACTTGTCAATGATCTGCTGGGGCGTGCCACGCACTTTACCCTCTGGGCCCGAGCTTTCGAAAACCCGGTTTACTACGTTGCCTCCAGAAGGACGATTGCGGTTATTCTTGGCCCGCGAGCGGGATTTGGAAGATCTCATCTACTTTCGTCAGCCTTGTCATTCGATGTCGAACCTTTCGCGTCTTGCACTGCTCAAAGGCTTTTGCTGTGACGCGATGTCGACTTTTTGGGCTTGGCGTCAGGGGCGCGCTGTAACGGCGTCAACCTCGCTGACTAATCCTGAGTAAACATGTCCGGCGCGTGCAGACAAGGGGTTTGTACTAAATTTCGCAGCTTTTTTACATCAATCGGCGTATTTCAGCCTCAGCGCACAGATTCACTGCGACATTCTGGCAAATACAACACGGTCGCGACCATCCAAATCGGGAATTATCCTTATGTCGACCAATCCAGCAGCATCAAACAGCGCAGAAACGCTCAGGCCCTGCGTCGGCCCAATTTCGACCAGCAAACGCCCACCGGGTAACAGAAAATCAGGAACACCGGCAGCAATACGACGGTAAGCTCCCAAACCGTCGCCCTCGTCCGTCAGTGCCATGCGCGGTTCATGCTCACGCACTTCGGGGGACAATTCCGCCATTTCCGGCAGAGAAATATACGGCGGATTGGAAACAATCAGGTCAAAGTTACCATTAATGTCTCCGAACCAATCAGACTTGATAATCTCGATACGGTTTTGAACTTGATGCTGAACCGCGTTCGCGCTGGCTTGCAGGCAAGCAGCCTCACTTAGGTCAACGCCTAGCCCCGTTGCGCTGGTTCTTTCCGCCAATAAGGTGATCAGAATGCACCCGGACCCGACCCCAAGGTCCAGAACATGACCGAAAGGTTCGTTCAACGCCGCCTCGATCAGCGCCTCGGTCTCCGGTCGAGGGTCCAACACATCGCCGCTGACCCGAAAGCGGCGGCCATAAAACTCCCTTTCCCCCAGCAGGTGGGAGACCGGCACTCGAATGGCGCGCAAGGATATCAATTGGTCGTACCGTTCGGCGATCTCCGGCGAAAGCTCCTCGGGGGCGATCAACGTGACGCGGCTGGCTTCGATTCGCGCGGCATGGGCCAACAACACTCGGGCGTCACGCGCCGGATCAGCAACCCCGGCAGCCCGAAGCCGCGCCGTTGCAGCGACCATGGCCTGCGCCGCTGTCAACGCAGCAATCATTGCGCCATCTCAGCCAGCAGGCGGGCTTGGTCATCGGCTGTCAGCGCATCTATGACCTCGTCCAGATCGCCCTGCATGACCTGATCCAGCTTGTACAAAGTCAGGTTTATGCGGTGATCGGTCATCCGGCCCTGTGGAAAGTTATACGTCCTGATCCGCTCGGAACGGTCGCCAGAGCCCACTTGGCTGGCTCGGTCGGCGGACCGTTCGCTGTCGATCCTCTGACGCTCCAAATCATAAAGTCGCGTCTTCAGAACCTGCATTGCGATTTCACGATTACGGTGCTGGGACTTCTCAGAGCTTGTAACCACAAGACCGGTCGGAAGGTGGGTGATGCGCACAGCCGAATCTGTCGTGTTCACGTGCTGACCACCCGCACCCGAACTGCGCATGGTGTCGATACGAATGTCATTCGCGTCAATCTGGATATCCACATCTTCGGCCTCGGGCAGCACCGCAACCGTCGCAGCCGATGTGTGAATCCGCCCACCGCTTTCCGTTTCGGGAACGCGCTGAACTCTGTGAACTCCGGATTCATATTTTAACCGCGCAAAGACGTTGTCGCCCTTTATATGCGCCACGACCTCTTTGATGCCCCCAAGGTCCGAAGCCTGTTCTTCGATGATCTCAAAACGCCAGCCGTGTGCCTCGGCATAGCGTTGATACATGCGCAACAGGTCTCCCGCGAACAAGGCAGCCTCGTCCCCTCCGGTTCCGGGGCGAATTTCCAGCATCGCAGGGCGCGCATCGGCCGCGTCACGGGGCAGCAATGCCAATTGCAGCGCGTGTTCCGCTTCGGGGATGCGGGCCTGCAAGTCTGGGATTTCTTCTTCGGCCAACTCCTTCATATCGGGGTCTGCCAGCATCGCCTGCGCTTCCGCCAAATCCGCCACCAACAGTCGCCAGGCCGTGATCTGTTCGACAACCGGTTTGAGGTCAGAATACTCCTTGGCCAAAGCAGCAATGTCCCCACCCGCCGCGCCGTCTGACATCGCCGCTTCGAGGTATTGGAATCGCTGAGTTATCTGTTCTAGGCGTTCTTCGGGGATCATCCCCGGGGGTGTCTAACAATCCGGGGCTTTGGTCAAGGGCCGACCGTATGCTAAGCTGCTGCGCATGAGATGGTTTACGCTTGTCCTGACGCTGTTTTCCACACCGGCCATGGCCGACTATGTTGGCCCGGATGGCAAGGTGCGCGATTGCTATTGCACCGATACATCCGGCACCCGCATCGAACTGGGCGAGATGATCTGCCTGCAGGTCGATGGCCGTATGTTCATGGCACAGTGCCAAATGTCGCTGAACGTACCAATGTGGCGCGAAGTGCAGGAAGGCTGCCTGTCCTCAGGGCTTGAGCGCAGTCAGCCACCCATCAACACGGTTGCGGTTTACCCCAAAATCTGAGCGCCCAAAGCGCAGGCGCGCGTGGATGCGCAGCGTGTCGCCATCCTGCTGGGCGGTCGCGTAGTCGGGAAAGCCGATCACTTTGGTGCGGGTGACATAGGTGACCATCCCTTTGTCCACTGACCCCGCCAAAACCGTTGTACGGGGTGTGTTACGCGCAATTGCATCCAGACGCGCCAGCCCGTCGGGGCCAGTTTCCAAAACCCGAAACACTCCGCCTTGCATATCGCGATCCGCCTGACCGGTGGGCACTACGTGCCATCGCGTAGGATCGGACGGTGCCAGCCTGATATAAGCGCCCAGTACGACGACCGCCGCAACAACAAGGAAAATGAGCATTTTCTTCATCCCGACCCTATTCTTTTATAAACCTTATTCGGAATACAGGCCTGGACAAGTCGTGAGGCAGGCTTTTACCGCGACGTCACACCTGGCAGGATGCACATAAGCTCGAACAAAAGGTTAGCCGCCGTCAGCGCCGTGTTGCCGGTCGTGTCATAGGGCGGCGAGACCTCGACTAGATCGCACCCCACAACGGTCAGACCGCTGAGTGCATGGATCAACTGCAAGGCCTGCGGCGTGGTTAGCCCCGCGATTTCTGGCGTGCCCGTTCCAGGAGCAAAAGCCGGATCAAGGCTGTCAATTTCGAAGGTGATATAAGTCGGGTGATCCCCGATTGTCTTCCGTATCTGAGAGCCAACTTCCGTCAGGTTCTGCTGCCACAATTCCAACGCCGGAAACTGCCGAAATCCCCATTCCTTTGCTTCGTTGAAATCCGTCGTTGAATAACCCGAACCGCGAATTCCGACCTGAAAGACCTTGTCAGGAACGATCAGACCTTCTTCGTAGGCGCGGCGAAAGACGGTGCCGTGTGTCTCACGCTCACCAAACATTTCGTCGTCTACACCTGCGTGGGCATCCACGTGAACCAACGCCACAGGCCCGTGCTTGGCCGCAATTGCCCGTAAAATCGGCAGGGTGATCGAATGATCACCTCCCATCGCGACGGGCGTCACATCCTGCGCCAGAATAGCATCATAGCTTTCCTTAATGATCTCGAGGCTTTCGGACAGGGAAAACGTGTTGATCGCAAGATCACCGATATCGGCAATCTGCAGGTTGTCGAACGGAGCCGCGAATGTGGCCATGTTGAAAGGCCGGATCATCGCGCTTTCGCTGCGGATCTGTTTCGGCCCGAACCGTGTGCCCGACCGCCATGAGGTGCCGATATCCATCGGAATACCCAAAACGGCCACATCCAACCCGGCCAACGAATCCACTTGCGGCAAGCGCATGAACGTATTCGGCCCGGAAAACCGTGCCAGATCATTGCCGCTGAGGGGCTGGTTGAAGTCTTTCATGCCAATATCTCTCCCATCCGTTATTTTGGTTAACGTGATAGAGGAAAGATGGCTAACCAATGGTTAAGGCTGCAACTTGTTCCACCCCAAAAGGCAAATAATCTGCGTGGCGACATGCGCGCCGGCGATCGCCGTTGCGCCGGATGTATCAAACGGCGGAGATACCTCGACAACGTCCCCGCCCTTGATGTTGATACCGGCGATATCGCGCAAGATGATCTGCGCCTGAATGGAACTCAGCCCACCCCAGACGGGTGTACCTGTACCCGGCGCAAAAGCGGGATCCAGACCGTCGATATCAAAGCTAAGGTAAACGGGACTGTCACCCAGAATGCCCTTAATCTTCTGCGCGACGGCAGCGGGGCCGGATTCATAAACCTCGCGCGCGTCGATGATGTTGACACCCAGCGTGTCCTCGTTGGTGGTCCGGATTCCGACCTGCACCGATCGCTTGGGATCCACGATGCCCGACTTCACCGCCTTGTAGAACATCGTTCCGTGATCCACGCGCGACATGTCGTCATCGGCCCACGTGTCCGTATGCGCATCAAACTGCAGCAAGGAAATCGGCCCGAATTTCTCGGCATAAGCCTTGAGGATCGGAAAGCTGATATAGTGATCCCCGCCCAAAGTGACCGAAGCCACATCGGCGGCTAGTATCGTGCGGATATGATCGGTCAGCGTATCTGGAAACGCCGGGATATTGGCGTAGTCATAGGCCATGTCACCATAATCGACGATCGCCAGTTCACTCAGCGCGTCAAAAGGCCAGCCATAGGGCGCATCGGGTGATTGCAGCGCACTGGCCTCTCGGATTGCGCGCGGGCCAAGTCGGGTTCCGGGGCGGTTGGTCACCGCCTGATCGAACGGCACTCCAGTCACGGCTATGTCCACGCCCTTTAGGTCCTTGGTGTACAGCCGCCGCAGAAAGGACGTCGCCCCGCCAAACGTATTTTCATAGGACAACCCCTTGAGGTCAGGATTGGTAAACGCCTCGTCTACCTGATTTTTTGCATCTTCCAGTGCCATTTATTCCCCCGTTCAGCCCAGCGGCTGCGCCTTTTCGACAATCCGCGCGAAAAAGGATGCCCCAACCGGCGCGATCTCGTCGTTAAAATTGTATTTTGGATGATGCAACCCGGCACTTTCACCTTGCCCCAGAAACAGGTACGCCCCCGGACGCGCATTCAGCATGAACGAGAAATCCTCGGCCCCCATCATCGCAGATATGTTCGTGAACACCCATTCGTCTCCCGCCACGTCCCGCGCGACATCGGCGGCAAACCCGGCTTTGTCTGCGTCATTGATCGTTGCGGGGTAATTGATCTCATAATCCAACCTTGCTTCAACCCCATAAGACAGTGCTTGCCCCTGCACGATCTGCTCCATCCGTTCCATCACCATCTTCTGAACAGACGGATCGAAGGTGCGGACGGTTCCGTTGATATAGGCAGTATCCGGGATCACGTTGTTGACCGTTCCGGTGTGAATCTGGGTGACCGAGATAACCAGATCGTCCAGCGCATAGTTGTTGCGGCTGACAATGGTCTGAATGGCCTGTGCTATTCCACAGGCCGCCATCACTGGATCGCGAGTTTCGTGTGGCATGGCCCCGTGGCCGCCAAGACCCTGAATGTGAACTTCAAACGTGTCGACAGCCGCCATGATCGGGCCGGGCGTCGTCTGGAATGCCCCCTCAGGGACACCGGGCGCATTGTGCAATGCATAGACCTGAGAAATATCGAACCGGTCCATAAGCCCCTCCTCGACCATGACGCCTGCTCCGCCACCTTCTTCTTCCGCAGGCTGAAAGATCAGGGCCACGCGGCCGCGGAAATTTCGTGTCTCAGCCAGATAACGCGCTGCGCCCAACAACATTGTCGTATGACCGTCATGGCCACAGGCATGCATATTACCCGGTTTGGTCGACGCATATTCGACCCGGGTTTCCTCGGGGATCGGTAGGGCATCCATGTCCGCGCGCAGGCCGATTGTCGGCCCCTCGCCCTGCCCGTTGATGATCGCGACAATCCCGGTTTTGGCAATTCCTTCATGCAGCTCGTCAACGCCAAATTCACGCAGTCTGTCGGTGACAAAAGCTGCGGTTTCATGGCATTCGAACTCCAACTCGGGAATCGAATGCAGGTGTTGTCGCCAAGCGGTCATATCGGCGGCAAAATCGGCAATTCGGTTGACGACGGGCATCTGGGGTGGACTCCTGATCCTGACTGCGGAATGGATGCATCTGACACCGGAACGAAAGGGTTCGCAATGGCCGAAAATCCTCTGATCCACGATAGCGACGCAGGGATCGAACGCCTGCTGGAAATCATGCGCCGCCTACGCGACCCGCAGACCGGCTGCCCGTGGGATATCGAACAGGATTTCGCCACCATCGCCCCCTACACCATCGAAGAAGCCTATGAGGTCGCCGACGCCATCGAGCGTGAGGCGTATGACGAGCTGAAAGGCGAATTGGGCGATTTGCTGTTCCAATCCGTCTTTCATGCGCAGATGGCCGAGGAAGCCGGGCATTTCACCTTTCAGGACGTAGTCCGCACCATGTCAGACAAAATGGTCACGCGTCATCCTCACGTGTTCGGCGACGAATCCCGCGACAAATCTGCCGAGCAGCAGACGCTGGATTGGGAAACCATCAAGGCAGCGGAACGCGCTGGCAACGAACAAAAAGGCGCGCTGGATGGAGTGGCGGCTAACCTGCCCGCCCTGTTGCGCGCGCATAAGCTGCAAAAACGCGCCGCCCGCGTGGGGTTCGACTGGCCCGATGCCAGTCATGTGCTGGCGAAGATCACCGAAGAGGCCGCCGAGTTGGAAGAGGCCCGCGACAGCATGGACGCCGACGCACTAGAGGATGAGTTCGGTGACTTGCTCTTCGTGATTGTCAATCTGGGCCGCCATCTCGGGATTGAACCCGAGGCAGCCCTGCGCCGCACCAATGCCAAGTTCACCCGCCGGTTCGAACAGGTCGAGGCCCGCCTTGCGGCGCGTGGCAAAATGCCTTCACAAAGCGATCTGACCGAGATGGACGCCCTTTGGGACGAGGTGAAAACCGAAGAACACCGCGCCAACGGCAAACTCCCGCCGGTGGATGCGGTTGCGGACACCTAAAAACGGCTGGACAAGTGCCGGGACACTTGCAAGTGTCCGACCTTCACGCCCCCGGAGACGCCCATGCCCCCTCGTAAAATCATCATCGATACTGACCCCGGCCAGGACGACGCCGTGGCCATCCTGCTGGCGCTGGCCAGCCCCCAAGAGATTGAGGTTCTGGGCATAACCGCCGTCGCTGGGAACGTGCCGTTAGACCTGACGTCCAAGAACGCCCGTATCGTCTGCGAACTGGCCGGACATACCGAGGTGCCGGTTTACGCCGGGTGCGACCGCCCATTGAAACGAGCGCTGGTCACGGCAGAACATGTGCACGGAAAAACCGGTCTGGACGGCCCGGATCTGCCTGATCCGCAGATGCAACTGACCGACGGGCATGCGGTCGACTTCATTATCGACACCCTGCGCGCGCATGAGCCAGGGACGGTCACGTTATGCCCGCTGGGGCCACTGACAAACATCGCAACCGCCTTTACCAAAGCGCCTGATATCGTGGATCGAGTGCAGGAAATCGTGCTGATGGGCGGCGCGTATTTCGAGGTTGGCAACATTACCCCCACCGCAGAATTCAACATTCACGTCGACCCAGAAGCTGCTGATATCGTGTTTAAATCAGGTCGCCCTATTGTCGTTATGCCGTTAGATGTCACGCACAAGGCGCTGGTCACCAAACCCCGCAACGACGCCTTCCGCGCGCTGGGAACCAAGGTCGGTATCGCCGTGGCCGAGATGACGGATTTCTTCGAACGCTTTGACAAGGAAAAATACGGCAGCCAAGGGGCACCACTGCATGACCCGTGCGTCACTGCCTATCTGATCAAGCCCGAATTGTTCTCGGGTCGTTTCGTGAATGTCGAGATTGAGACCCAATCAGAACTCACGATGGGTATGACGGTCGCCGACTGGTGGCGCGTCACCGATCGCAAACCCAACGCGACATTCATAGGAGATGTGGACGCGGACGGGTTCTTTACCCTGTTGACCGAACGGCTGGCCCGACTATGAGCGCTGCCCTGCGGCTTGCCCGCCCCGAAGATCTGGACCGCTTGGTGGGCCTGGTCACTGCATTCCACTCCGAGGAAGGTATCGCTCAGGATGCGGATCAGACCCGCAACGCTCTGGCCCCGCTATTAGAGGGCATCCCCCACGGATGTGTCTACCTGATCGGACCCGGACGGGCACCGTTGGGATACATCATCCTGACATTCGGTTGGTCCGTCGAATTCGGCGGCATGGACGGCTTTGTGGACGAGATCTACATTCGCCCTGCCGTTCGCGGCCGAGGAATTGCATCCGAAGTATTGCTAGACCTGCCAAAGGCACTGGCCGGAGCTGGGCTTACCGCCCTGCATCTTGAGGTCGACCGCACAAACGAGGCAGCTCAGA
Source organism: Ruegeria sp. HKCCA5491 (assembly GCF_013034565.1). Lineage (NCBI taxonomy): Bacteria > Pseudomonadati > Pseudomonadota > Alphaproteobacteria > Rhodobacterales > Roseobacteraceae > Ruegeria > Ruegeria sp. HKCCA5491. The sequence goes on along the minus strand of NZ_WQGG01000009.1, from coordinate 1,064 downwards.
AACTGTATCTGCGCACCGGGTTCAAACCGCGCGATCGGTATTTGTTAATGAGCAAGAAGCTCTGAATTCAGATCAATCACGGACGTCACTGCCCGTGATGTCACGCACAGGCCTTAGCGAGCCTCACCACGATAGATGTAAGTGGGCGATTCCATATCCCGAACCGGGTCACTTGCTGAAACCGGATCGCCAGTGATCGGATATGTGCCAGGTGCTGAACATGCCGCCAAAAATACAGTGCCGACTACCGACGCTACGAGAAGGAATTTAGAACCAGTCATGGTGTTCTCCTTTCTGTAATAAAGTCAGGGTACGAGACCAACCGGCCCTCCTAATAGGGAAAAGTTCACACATAAGTGCAATAATGCTCACTTAAGTAGCGGTTTTTTAAATTTCTCCTTCCATAACAACAGGAAAGAATGTCGAATAATTTCGACTTTTTTAGCCCAAAATCGCGCTATTTCTGCAAATCCATTTCAAAAAACAGCAGATGACCATCTGCAACCTCGGGGATTTCCGAATAGGCGTCACGCAATTCAAACCCCATCGACAGATAAAGGCGTGTTGCGGCCTCAAGTGGTTTTCCTGTGTCCATCCGAATAATACGAAACCCCTTCAGGCGGCAGGTTTGGATCAGATCACTCATGATCGCGTACCCGGCACCGGTACCTCGGGCTTTCTCGTTCACGAATACACGCTTGATTTCAGCCACACCGGGTTCAATCGTATGGAACATCCCACATCCGACAGGCTGATCATCCTTTAACGCTAGCCGGACACCTCCTGTGGGTGCCGCGTGCTCAACCTCGATGGCATCCATCAAACGGGCGTATTTCTCACGCGGGTAGAATGTTCTGACAATGCGTTGGGATTTTTCATCCAGCGTCAGAAGAAATGCGCGGTATTCCCAACACAAACGCCGGACCGCATCAAAGTGGTCCGGCGTTTCGGGGTCTATGATTGAAAGCAAAACCTGATCCTCGAAACAAATTCGAGGATCAGGTTAACATTCACCGCTTCAGGATCGAAGCCCCAGCGTATTCGGCGACCTCGCCCAGCGATTC